>JAFLDI010000344.1 GCA_017302485.1 Burkholderiales bacterium
TAGAGCGTCAACACAAATTACTTGTTGGACAAACCGGCATTGTAGGTTTCGTCACCGCGACCGGACAACCCCGCATCGCTCTCGACGTTGGAACTGACTCTGTTTTCTTTGACAACCCAGACCTCCCCGTACAACTCCACCACCGGCACCAGCACCTGGCAGAAGACCGATCTGACGGGCGTGGTCCTGCAGCCGCGCCAGTACTACCTGATCCAGCAAGCGAAGGGCGCGGGCGGCACGCAGGACCTGCCCACGCCGGACGCCATCGGCGGCATCGCGATGGGCTCGACCGGCGGCAAGGTGGCGCTGGTCAGCGACACCACGGCGCTGGTCGGCGACAAGCCGGTGTCCCCGGCCATCGTCGATCTGGTGGGCTATGGTGCGGCCAACTTCTTCGAGGGGGCAGGCGCGGCGCCGGCACCGTCCAACACCACGGCCGATCTGCGTGCCGCCGGCGGTTGCACCGATACCGACCACAACAACGCCGACTTTGCCGTCAGCGCCCCCAACCCGCGCAACACCGCGGCCGATCTGGGCAGCTGCGACACCGGTACGCCACCGGTCCGCACCATCATGGAGATCCAGGGCAGCGGCGCCACCAGCCCTTTCGCCGGCCAGCAGGTCACCACCACCGGCGTGGTCACCCGGGTCAACAACAACGGCTTCTTCCTGCAGGATCCGGTGGGCGACAACGATCCGCTCACCTCGGACGGCCTGTTTGTCTTCACCGGTGCGGCACCCACGGTGAGCGTCGGGCAGGCGGTGCAGCTGTCCGGCACGGTGACCGAGTACAACACCGGCGCCGCCAGCAACGCCGACACCGCGGCCCACCCCGTCACCGAACTGACCGGCATCAGCGGGCTGGTGGTGCAGGCCAGCGGTCTGACGATCACGCCGACCGTGATCACCTTCCCGGAAGCGGTCAACGACGACCTCGAGCGGGTCGAGGGCATGCTGGTCACCATCGTCGGGCCGCTGACGGCCTCGCAGAACTACTTCCTGGGACGCTATGGCCAGGTCACGCTGTCGGCGGGCGGTCGCCTGGAAACGCCGACCAACCGCTACCGTCCGGGCAGCCCCGATGCGCTGAACCTGGCGGACGCCAACGCCCGCCAGCGCATCCTGCTCGACGACGGCACCAGCCAGCAGAACCCCAACCCCACGCCCTACCTGGGTGAAGGCGACACCCTGCGCGCCGGCGACACCGTGGCCGCGGTCACCGGCGTGGTCGACTACGGTCTGGCCACCAGCAGCTCGGCGGGCATGGGCGACTACAAGATCCACCCGACCGAGCCCGTCGTCTTCACGCGCGTCAATGAGCGCACCGGCGCCCCGCCGGCGCTGCCGGGCAACCTGACGGTGGCCAGCTTCAACGTGCTGAACTACTTCACCACCTTCACCGACGGCACCGATGCCTTCGGCGGCAGCGGCCAAGGCTGCGATCTGGGCGGCGTCAATCTGCCGCAGAACTGCCGTGGTGCCGACAACCTGGTCGAGTTCCAGCGCCAGCGCGCCAAGGTGGTGGCCGCGATCGCTGCGATCAATGCGGACGTGGTGGGTCTGGTGGAGATCCAGAACAACGGCGCCACCGCGGTGCAGAACCTGGTCGATGGCCTCAACGAGCAGTTGGGCGCCGGGACCTATGCCATCGTGCCCGACCCGGCCCAGGGCAGCGGCTCGGATGCGATCAAGGTGGCGATGATCTACAAGCCCGGCCGGCTGCAGCGCGCAACCGAGGCGCACAGCGACGCCGACGCCGTGCACAACCGCCCTCCGCTGGCCCAGACCTTTGCCGCGGCCAATGGCGAGCGCCTGACCGTGGTGGTCAACCACATGAAGAGCAAGGGCAGCTGCCCGAGCCCGGAGGACCCCGACTACGGCGGCAACCACGACATCGGTGACGGCCAGGGGTGCTGGAATGCGCGCCGGGTGGCGCAGGCCCAACGAACCGCCGCCTGGGTGGCTGGTCTGGCCGACAACGCCGGCACCGACGCGGCACTGCTGCTGGGCGACGTGAACGCCTACGCCCAGGAAGATCCGATCATCGCGCTGACCGACAGCGGCTACGCGGACCAGATCGCCCGCTTCAACAGCTTCGGCTACTCCTATGTGTTCGATGGCGCCGCCGGGCGGCTGGACCACGCGCTGGCCACGCCCACGCTGGCGAGCCGGCTGACCGATGCCATTGAGTGGCACATCAATGCCGACGAGCCCTCGGTGATCGACTACAACACCGAGTTCAAGCAGCCGCAGTGCGGCACCTGCGGTCCGGACCTCTACAGCGCCACGGCTTTCCGCTCGTCAGACCATGATCCCGTGGTGGCGGGCCTGTACCTGGTCAAGGTGATCACCGGCACACCGGGCAAGGACCGCCTGGTCGGCACCGTGGGCGATGATCAGCTGATCGGCGGCAGTGGGGCCGACAAGCTCACCGGTGGCCTGGGCGACGACGTGTTCAGCTACACCGCGTTGAGCGACGCGCGCGACACCCTGCTGGACTTCACCCCGGGCTCGGACCGCATCGACCTGCGTGCGTTGCTGGCCAGCATCGGCTACACCGGGACCGACCCGATCGGTGACGGCGTGGTGCGCCTGAAGGACAGCGCCAAGGGCGCGGTGCTGCAGATTGATGCAGACGGTTCAGGCGCCGGTGCGAAGTGGAAGTCGCTGGCGCTGCTCAGCGGCGTGCCGGCCAGTGCGGTGCTTCCGGAGCGCGACCTGGTGTTCTTCCATACCGCCGGTCGGCGCGCACGCCGCTGATCCGGCGGGTGGGCCGAGGCGCTGGCCGGGCTCAGCCCCGCCGGCGCCGCGCCGCCAGCAGCCCACCGATCACCAGCGCATAGATCGCCGGCTCCAGCAGGTCGTTCTTGCCGGCGCGCATCCACCAGAAGTGCAGCAATGCCACCGGGCCGATGGCGTAAGTCAGCTTGTGCAGGTCGCGCCAGGCGCGGCCGCCCAGCCAGCGCACCGCCGCGTTGAAGGAGGTGGCGGCCAGCGGCAGCAGGGCCAGCCAGGCGGCGGTGCCCACCAGGATGAAGGGGCGCTTGGCGATGTCCTTGAGCAGCGCATCGAGGACCCACTCCATGTCGAGCCAGGCGTAGGCCGACCAGTGCAGCGTGGCGTAGACGAAGGTGGCCACGCCGACGTTGCGGCGAAAACGCGCCAGGCCGCTCCAACCGCTGAGCTGGCGCAGCGGCGTGATGGCCAGGGTCAGGCACAGGCCGCGCAGGGTCCAGTCACCCAGGCTGCGGATCAGGGCCTCGGCGGGGTTGGCGCCCAGGGTGTTGTTCACGGCCGCCCACAGCAGCCACGCGCCCGGCGCGGCCAGCAGCAGCCAGACCACCGGCTTGGCCAGCGGGTGCAGCAGCCAGCGGTTCATCAGTAGTGCTTGCGCAGGTCCATGCCGGCGTAGAGCTGGCCGACCTGGGCCTCATAGCCGTTGAACATCAGAGTGGGGCGCTTCTTGGCGAACAGGCCCTGCGGCTCGCCGATGCGGCGCTCGCTGGCCTGGCTCCAGCGCGGGTGGTCGACCTTCGGGTTGACGTTGCTGTAGAAGCCGTACTCCTGCGGCGCCGCCTGTTCCCAGCTGCTGACCGGCTGCTTCTCGACCAGGCGGATGCGCACGATGGACTTGGCGCTCTTGAAGCCGTACTTCCAGGGCACGACCAGGCGCAGCGGCGCGCCGTTCTGGTTGGGCAGCACCTCGCCATACAGGCCGAAGGCCAGCAGGGTCAGCGGGTGCATCGCTTCGTCCAGACGCAGGCCCTCGCGGTAGGGCCAGTCCAGGACGCCCGAGCGCAGGCCCGGCATCTGGGCCTTGTCCGCCAGGGTGGTGAACTCGACGAACCTGGCGTTGCCGGTGGGTTCGACCTTCCTGAGCAGCTCGGCCAGTGACCAGCCCACCCAGGGGATGACCATCGACCAGCCCTCCACGCAGCGCAGCCGGTAGATGCGCTCTTCCATCGGGGCCAGCTTGAGCAGTTCGTCCAGGTCGAAGCGGCGTGCCTGCTTGACCTCGCCGTCGACCAGCACGCTCCAGGGCCGGACCTTCAGCGAGCCGGCGCTGCGGGCAGGGTCGGCCTTGTCGGTGCCGAACTCGTAGAAGTTGTTGTAGCTGGTGACGTCGGCATGCGGCGTCAGGGACTCCATCAGCATCGCGCCGGCCACTGACGAGCGGGTGCCGGGCAGCACCGGCAGCCGGCCAGGGC
>JAFLDI010000345.1 GCA_017302485.1 Burkholderiales bacterium
GGCGGGCAGGCGGCCAGCGCGTCGGTCAGCGAGCGGCCGGCGTTGACCGCGGTCACTGCGTCGGCAGTCAGCTCAAGCAGCCGCGACAGCGGCGGCGATGCGTGGGGGATGTTCACCCGCCCAGTCTACCCAGGGCCCGTTGCCAGCAGGGTTGGTCCCCAGGCCGCACAATCGGGCCAGACACAGGAGACCCGCCCGATGGCGAACACCGATTCCAGCCCCCGCAGCCGCACGGCCCGCCTGATCCTGGGCGAGGACGACCTGGCCAAGCTGCCGGCCTCCGAGCGCATCCGCTACCGCGTGGTGGGCGCCGACCGCCGCTACCACGCCAACGACAACATCGCCGAGTTCATCCGCGAGGGCGAACTGCTGGAGCTGCGTGCCGAGGTGCAGGCCAGGATGGCCGAGGTGCTCAAGGCGCTGGTCATCGACACGGACAGCGACCACAACACCCAGGACACCGCCAAGCGGGTGGCAAAGATGTTCATCGAGGAGGTGTTCCGCGGCCGCTACCAGCCGATGCCCGAGGTCACCGAGTTCCCCAACATCTCGCGCCTCAATGAGCTGATGATCGTCGGCCCGATCACCGTGCGCAGCGCCTGCTCGCACCACATGTGCCCGATCCTGGGCAAGGTGTGGATCGGCGTGTTGCCCAACGAGCACTCCAACCTGATCGGCCTGTCCAAATACGCCCGCATCGCCGACTGGATCATGACCCGCCCGCAGATCCAGGAAGAAGCCGTCATCATGCTGGCCGACGCTCTGCAGGAACGCGTCAAGCCCGACGGCCTGGCCATCGTGATGGAAGCCGACCATTTCTGCATGCAGTGGCGCGGCGTCAAGGACAACGACTCGGCCATGACCAACAGTGTGATGCGCGGCGCCTTCCTGAAGGACGCCAACCTGCGCCGCGAGTTCCTGTCACTGCTGAGCAAGAAGGACTGAACGTGACCCCCCCCATCTCGCTGACGCTCGATACCCCCCAGGGGGGCCACAGCCTCCTTGGGGCGGCCCTACGGAGGCTGACCTTGAAGCCCCCGATCTCGCTGACGCTCGATACCCCCCAGGGGGGCCACAGCCTCCTTGGGGCGGCCCTACGGAGGCTGACATGCTCGTTCGCCTGATGTACGCCAGCCGCGCCGCCAGCGCGGTCGACCAGGAGGAGCTGGCTGCGATTCTTCGCACGTCCGCGCGCCGGAACCCGGAGAACGGCATCACCGGCGTACTGTGCTGCTCAGGCGGCCTGTTCATCCAGGTGCTCGAGGGTGGCCGCGCGCAGGTCAATGCGCTGTATCGCCGCATCTGTGCCGATGCGCGCCATGAAGAGGTCACGCTGCTGGCCTACCAGGAGATCAACGAGCGCCGCTTCGCGGGCTGGGCCATGGGTCAGGTCAACATGAGCCGGCTCAACCCGGCTGTGCTGATCAAGTACAACGAATGCGCACGCCTGGACCCGTTCGCGGTGTCCGGCGCCGCCACGGTGGCGCTGTTCGACGAACTGGTCGCCGGCGCGGCGATCATGGGGCAAGGCTGAGGCGGCCTCTGCCCACAGCCCCCCCTCCGAGAAGGGGGCTCCAGCATGGATGTCGGGCCGGCCTGCCGGCCGGCGCAGCACGATCACGCTCGGCGCACCACCCTTCGTCTATCTGACTGGAGCCCCTTCGTGGAAGGGGCTTGGGGGAGCACCATATGCGGGCCTTGGCCCGGGGCAGCCTCCGGCTGCTGCGGGCAGGAAACTGCCTTACACGCGTGCCGCCGCCTTGAACCGGAACACCGGCATCAACAGGCGCGTCGGAAACTCTTCGATGGCGGTGTTGTAGGCATCGGCCGCAGCGGTGTAGTTCTGGCGGGCGTAGGCGAGATTGGGCGTCACCTCGGCCAGCGCGCTGCGCAGCGGCCGGACCGACTCGGACTGGGCCAGCTCGACATGCTGCTCCACCAGCGCCGACAGTCGGGCCAGCGGCGAGGCCAGCTCGCCCTCGGCCACCACCCAGGCCTGCAGCGCCACGGCGGAGGCGGGCCGGGCACGGGCGGCGCGGGCGGCGGCCTGCTGCTTGTCGAGTGCAGCGGCCAGCGCCACCAGCGTGGTGGCCTCGCTGGCCATGGGCTCCTGCAGTTGCTGCAGCAGTGGCTCCAGCGCGGCGGCGCGGCGGGTGAGTTGCTCGTCGATCTGGCCCCAGGCCTGGGCCAGGGCTTGGCGCAGGCGCATCAGCCGGTTGTAGGCCCCCACCACCCAGAACAGCAGCACCGCCAGCACGGCCATGCGCAGCAGCCAAGGGCGCAGGGAGTCCCAGTCGAGGAGGTCCATCACGCGGCTCCTCGCGCAAGCCATTCTGCATGGCCGCGCGCGCGCAGTTCGCAAGCCGGGCAGTGTCCGCAACCATGGCCCCAGGCGTGGCGTGTGCCGCGCTCGCCCAGGTAGCAGGTATGGGTGTGCTCGGCGATCAGCGCGTTCAGCGCCTCGCCGCCCAGCCGCTGCGACATGGCCCAGGTGTCGGCCTTGGTCAGGAACATCAGCGGCGTCTCCAGGGTCATCGGCGTGTCCAGGCCGAGTGAGAGCGCCACCTGCAGCGCCTTGAGCGTGTTGTCGCGGCAGTCGGGGTAGCCGGAGTAGTCGGTTTCGCACATGCCGCCCACCAGCACGCTGGCGCTGCGCCGGTAGGCCAGCGTGGCCGCAAAACCCAGGAACAGCAGGTTGCGGCCCGGGACAAAGGTGTTGGGCAGGCCGTTCGCCTGCAACTCGATCGCGCGCTCGGCTGTCAGCGCGGTGTCGCTGATCTGGCCCAGCAGCGACAGGTCCAGCAGATGGTCCTCGCCCAGCCGCGCGCCCCAGTGCGGAAACTGGCGTGCCAGCTCCGTTCGCACGGTCAGCCGGCAGTCCAGCTCGATGCGGTGGCGCTGGCCATAGTCAAAGCCCAGCGTTTCGACCTGTGCGTAGCGCTCCAAGGCCCAGGCCAGGCAGACCGTGGAGTCCTGACCGCCGGAGAACAGGACCAGCGCGGTGCGCGTATCGGCGGCCCTGCTCAACAGCGGACCTCGCCCTGCCCCAGCACCACCCACTTCATCGAGGTCAGGCCCTCCAGTCCCACCGGTCCGCGGGCGTGAAACTTGTCGGTGGAGATGCCGATCTCGGCACCCAGGCCGTACTCGAAGCCGTCGGCGAAGCGGGTGCTGGCGTTGACCATCACGCTGGCCGAGTCCACTTCGCGCAGAAAGCGCATCGCGCTCGGATGGTGGGTGGTGAGAATGGCGTCAGTGTGGTGGCTGCCGTAGCGGTTGATGTGCGCGATGGCCTCGTCCAGGCTGGCCACCAGCTTCACGCTGATCACCGGCGCCAGGTACTCCTCGGACCAATCGCTCTCCTGGGCGTCCACCAGCAGGGCGCCGGCCACGCCGGCCAGCAGGGCCCGGCTGGAGGCGTCGCAGCGCATCTCCACGCCCTTGGCAGCGAAGATCGCGCCGATGCGCGGCAGGAAGGCCGCGGCCACCGCCTCGTGCACCAGCAGCGACTCGGTCGCATTGCAGGGGCTGTATTTCTGCGTCTTGGCGTTGTCGGTCACCACCAGCGCCTGCTCCAGGTCGACCTGGGCGTCGATGTAGGTGTGGCAGTTGCCGTCCAGGTGCTTGATCACCGGCACCTTGGCCTCGGCGCTGATGCGCTCGATCAGGCCCTTGCCACCGCGCGGGATGATCACATCCACGTACTCGGGCATGGCAATCAGGCGACCCACCGCGGCGCGGTCGGTGGTCTCCACCAGTTGCACCGCCTCGGCCGGCAGGCCGGCGGCCACCAGGGCCTGCTGCACCAGCTTCCACAGCGCCAGGTTCGAGTGGATGGCCTCCGAGCCACCGCGCAACACGCAGGCGTTGCCGCTCTTGATGGCCAGCGAGGCGGCTTCGATGGTGACGTTCGGGCGGCTCTCGTAGATCATGCCGAACACGCCCAGCGGCACCCGCATCTGGCCCACGCTGATGCCGGTCGGGCGGCGCTTGACGCCGGTGATCTCGCCGATCGGGTCGGGCATGGCGGCGAGTTGTTCGCAGCCTTGGGCCACGGTCTCCAGGACCTTGGGTGTCAGGCGCAGGCGGTCAACCATCGGCGCGGCCAGGCCGGCGGCCTCGGCGGCGGCGATGTCCTGGGCGTTGGCAGCGGCCAGCTGTGGGACATGCTGGCGCAGGCGCGCGGCCAGCCC
>JAFLDI010000346.1 GCA_017302485.1 Burkholderiales bacterium
GCCACCAGCAGCGCACCGTGCAGCGGCTCGACCAGGCGCGGCCACTCGTCGATGCCCAGGGCGTCGGCACGGGCGGGGCCGGGCGGCGGTGCAGGCACCGCGTCGGCGGGCGCCGTGGCAGATGCGGCGTCATCGCCGGCCTCAACGGGCAGGGGTTCGTCGCTGTCCCAGGCGCCCACCAACTGGCTCAGGCGGTGCTGCAGGCGGGCACTGTCGCTGCTGGACGAGTCCAGCACGCGCTGCAGGCTGTCCTTCTTGCGTGCCACTGTCCAGTGGCGGCCGCCCCGCTCCAAGCCCCGCGTCAGGCGCTCCACCAACTGCGCCCAGGCGCGCGCCTGGCTCAGGGCGCTGTCACCCTGGCGGTCGAGCAGGCGCAGGGCCTCGTCCCATTGCGAGCGCCCCAGGGCCCGGCCCAGTTCGGTGCGGGCAGCCGGATCCTCGCAGGCGCGCGCGGCCAGACGCTCCATCAGGCCACGGGCGCGTGGGGGCAGCGTGCCGGCGGCCTCGCCACACTCCTCGGCCCAGGCCTTGGCGTAGTTCTCTGGGGTGGGTTCCAGCTTGGCCAGGGCCAGCCGGCGCAGGGCGGCCTTGGCGGTCTGGGCCGGTGTCTGGGGCTCGGCAACGGCCATCGGCGGATCCTGTGGGTGCTCGGCAACCGCGGATCAGGCCGAGACAGCCTGGCCCTCGTCGTCCTCGGGGGCTTCGGCCATCGGCTGCAGCTCGAACTTGCGCATCCACGGGCCCAGCTCGTCGCCAGGAACCGGGCGGCTGAACAGATAGCCCTGCATGGTGGTGCAGCCCTGGCGGTGCAGGATGACGGCCTGGGTCTCGTTCTCGACGCCCTCGGCGATCACGCTCAGGCCCAGCGCCCTGGCCAGCGCCACGATGGTGGTGATCACCGCCTTGCCCTTGTGCGTGACACCCAGGTTCTGCACGAAGGACCGGTCGATCTTGAGCTCGGAGATGGGCAGCGTGGTCAGGTAGGCCAGCGAGGAATAGCCGGTGCCGAAGTCATCGACCGAGATCCGCACGCCCAGCTCGTTGAGCTCCCGCAGCGTGGGCAGGATGGCGTCGATGTTGGTCATCAGGGTGCCTTCCGTGAGCTCGAGAAGCAGACGGTCCGGTCTGAGCCCATGGACACCGACCGTGCTGGTCACCAGCTCCAGCAGGTCGCTGCGATGAAACATGCGGCTGGGCATGTTGACGGCCACGCCGCCCTGGTAGCCGAACTCGTCCTGCCAGGCCCGCACCTGTCGGGTGGCCTCGCCCAGCGCCCACTCGGTCATTGGCACGATCAGACCGGTTTCTTCGGCCAGCGGGATGAACTCGGCCGGTGAGACCAGGCGCTCGGGCCGCTGCCAGCGCATCAGCGCCTCAACACCGACCACGCAGCCCTTGGCCACGTCGACCTTGGGCTGGTAGAACAGGCGCAGCTCATTGCGCTCGATCGCCTTGTGCAGGGCGGTCTCGAGCTCCAGCATCTCGGGGCCGCGACCGGCGAGGCTGGGGCTGTAGGTGACACAGTTGTTGCGGCCGGCGGTCTTGGCGGCGTACATCGCCACGTCGGCATTGCGCATCAGGTCGGTGACGTTCTCGCCGTCGCGCGGATAGACCGCGATGCCGATGCTGGCGGTGGCAAAGCACTCCTGGCCGGACACATACAGCGGCTCGCGCAGCGCATCCAGGATGCGCCGGCCGACGCGCTCGGCATCGGACACGTCGTGGACTTCGGGCAGCAGGGCGACGAACTCGTCGCCGCCCAGGCGCGCCACGCCTTCGAGCTGGCGGTGCGAGCGGTTGCCCACCGTCTCGACCACCATCAGGTCGTTGAACTGGTCGCAGTGGCGCACGCAGGCGCGCAGCCGGGCCGACACCTCGATCAGCAGCTCGTCGCCGGCGAAATGGCCCAGCGTGTCGTTGATGTTCTTGAAGCGATCCAGATCGACCATCAGCATGGCCACCAGATGTCCGCGGTCGCGGGCCACCTCCAGCGCCCGCTCGGCACGGATCATCAGCTGCCGCCGGTTGGGCAGCGTGGTCAGCGCGTCGGTGCTGGCCAGGCGGCGGATGCTGTCTTCGGCGTGCCGGCGGTCGGTGACGTCCTGGACGATGCCGCGGTAGCCCACGCACTGGCCGAGTTCGCCGAACTCGGGTTCGGCCTCGACATGGATGACCCGGTCGCGCCCGTCGGGCAGGTGCATCGGGATGTCGTTGGCGATCACATTGACGTTGCGCAACACCAGCCGCAGCTGGCGGAACAGCGCCACTCGGTCGGCCGTGTCCAGCATGTGCAAGGCCTCGCGCAGGGACAGGCGCTCGTCAGGTGCGTAGCCGAACACGCGCAGGGCCTGCTCGGACAGATCCAGCCCGCTGCCCAGCGGCAGGTCGGGGCTGTACCACCAGTCGAAGCTGCCCATGCGCGCCAGGTCCTGGGCGCGGGCCAGATTGGACTTGCTGCGCTCAAGCTCGCGATTGGTCCTTGCTGTGCGCAGCATGTAGTGCAGACGCTGGGTCAGCAGACTCCACTGCGGCGACTTGACGAAGAAGTCGGTGGCACCGGCCTGGAAGGCGCGACGCACCGAGGCGTCATCGTCCAGCCCGGTCAGCATCAGCACCGGCACATGCTCGAAGCCGTAGTAGCTGCGCATCTCGCGGCAGGTGTCGAAGCCATCGAGGCCGGGCATGATCGCGTCCAGCACCACCAGGTCGGGCACCCAGCCGCTGACCATGCGCAGGGCGTCATCGCCGCTGGTGGCCTCGACGATGTCGAAGTCGGCGGACAAGGCGGCGCGGGTCAGCATCAGGTTGACCTCGTCGTCGTCGACCAGCAGCACCCGCGGCCGCTCGGGCTGGTGGATGCCCGGGATCTGGTGGCGCTGGCCCATCTGACGGCCCGGCGCGCTCATCGTGCAGCCTCCGCGGCCAGTGTCTGCTCGACAACGCTGCGCACGCCCTGGGCTTGCAGGGCCAGGCCCTGCAGGCGCTGCTCCAGACCCGGGCTGTCCAAGCCCTGCGCGACCACCTCGAGCTCGATGGCGGCACACAGCTGCCCGAAGGCATCGGCACCGATCTGCAGCGAGGAGGATTTCAGTGAATGGACCACCATGCGCAGGGCGGCAGCATCGCCGCGACCGTGCGCCGCCTGGATCTCCGGCAGATAGCGTTCGAGTGAGCTCAGGTAGGTGGCCAGCACCCGACGGACGAAGAGCGTGCCACCGGCCGGATCGAGCGATCGCAGCACGGCCAGGGCCTCGGCGCGAAGCGGCGCCGATCCACTGGCCTCAGACGGAGCGGACAGGGGTGGCAAGGTGATAGACATCAGCGGGCAATATACATGGCAAGCATGCGTCCACCCGGGACACCGGTCAACCTTGAATTGGCAGTCTGGTGGGGCGTTTTACGCGGGACCGGCCGCGGACTGGGCCTGCCGGTCGGCGGCCCAGTCTCTTTACAATCGGTCGCATGAGTCCGCCGCAGCGCTCCACTGCCTGGCCCGGCAAGGCGCTGGTCTGGGTCAGCGTCGTGCTGGTGCTGACGGCACTGGTGTGGCCCTGGGCCAGCGGCGATGCCCGCCTGGGCGACGCAGCAGGCCCGTGGACCTGGCTGCCGATGCTGGCGTTCGGCGCGGCCTGTGGCCTGGCCGGCCTGCTGTGGGGACGCCAGCATGCCGAGCGCCAGCTCGGTGAGCAGCGCCAGGCCCTGCAGCGCACCGAACAGTTGATCGACGCCTGGTACTGGGAGTCCGATCCGCTGCACCGGCTGACGCTGTGGCGACCACCTCCGCAGGCCCCATCCGCCGACTGGGCCGAGACCCTGCCCAGCGGCTTGCCGCTCGGGCAGCGGTTCAGGCTGGATCACCCCGGTGTGCTGGAAGCACGCCTGGACAGCCATGCGGCCCTGCTGGACCTTCGGGTGCTGCGCATCGACACCGATCTCGCCGAGCCCTGGTCGCTGCGCGCCGTGCCCCGCTACGGGCCCGATGGCTGCTTCGCCGGCTACCTGGGCTGCGCCCGGCCGCTGGCCCAGCGCGAACAGCGTGCCTTCGACCAGGCCGCGCTGGCCAGCCTGCTGCCCGGCCTGGGCGT
>JAFLDI010000347.1 GCA_017302485.1 Burkholderiales bacterium
GGCGGACACATGCATCAGGCCCGAATCGTTGCCGACGAACAGATCGGCGCGTTGCAGCGCCGCAGCCGCCGCCAGAATGTCGCCCTGACCCACGAAGTCGATGCCCCGCGCACCCGCAGCGGCCAGGGCCGGAGCCGCCGCCTGATGGTCGCTGGGTCCGCCCACCGCCATGAAGCGCCAGCCGGCGAAGCCCGGATCGGCCATGAGCTTCTGGACCAGGGCCGCCCAGCGGTTGGCTGGCCAGCTGCGGTCCTGAGCGGTCGATATGGGGGCAAAGGCCAGGATAGGGGCGAGGTCGGTTCCGATGACGGCCGTTGCATCGGCCCGAGCCTTTTCATCCAGATCGATTTCGGGCGGGAAGGCCTGATCGCACCCCATCAGGCGCGAGGCGGTCTCGGAGGCCTGGGCACCCACGCCCAGCCAGTAGGTCACGCGGTCCTGGGCGACGCGCAGGGCCTCTTCACCTTCGGAGGCGACCGGGTTGTAGAAACCCAGCTTCTCGATGAAGCGGCCATCACGGCGCTCGCGCGAGTCGGCGACGACGATGTTGTAGAAGGGGCGCTTCTTGGAGCCACCGCGGGCCAGACGAATCACGACCATTTGTCGTTCCTTGATGTTCAGTACGTGTGGACCGCCGCGCCTGGGAGACACCGCCGGGTGGGCTGATCCGGTTGCCCAGGGCCTTCACAGATCCCCGGACGCTGCTCCAACCCCGTAGATACGCCTGCTCGGCTGCGCCCTCTCAAAGGCATTTGCCGTCAGGCCGAGGCCGGAAAACATGGGATTATAGGGCCCCGCCAGCGATCCTGACAAACAACAATGCCCGAACTGCTCATTCGCCCCAGCACCGATGCCGATCTGTCGGCGATCACCGCCATCTATGCGCAAGCCGTGCTGCACGGCACCGGCACTTTCGAGCTGGAGCCCCCCGATGAAGCCGAGATGGCCCGGCGCCGCGCCGATGTGCTGGGCAAGGGCCTGCCCTGGCTGGTGGCCCAGGGCGTCGACGGCTCTGTGCTGGGCTACGCCTATGCCAATCATTTCAGGCCCCGCCTGGCCTACCGCTTCTGCCTCGAAGACTCGATCTACCTGTCGCCCCAGGCGCAGGGCCGTGGTATCGGCACGGCCCTGCTGGCTGAACTGGTCGGCCAATGCGAGGCCCGCGGCGCCCGCCAGATGCTGGCGGTGATCGGCGACAGCGCCAATGCTGGCTCGATCGGGGTGCACCGCCGCCTGGGCTTCGAGCACACCGGCGTGCTCAAGGCCTCGGGCTGGAAGTTCGGGCGCTGGCTGGACGTGGTGCTGATGCAGCGCCCGCTGGGCCTGGGCGACAGCACGCCCGGATCTGACTGAGCCCGATCAGTGATCAGAACAGCATGGTGCTGATCCAGTAGAACACGCCGGCCACGAAAGCGGCGGCCGGAATCGTGAAGATCCAGGCCCAGACGATGTTGCCGGCCAGGCCCCAGCGCACCGCCGAGCGGTTGCGCACCGACCCCACACCGAGGATGGCGCCGGTGATGGTGTGCGTGGTCGACACCGGAATACCCAGCGCGGTGGCCAGGAACAAGGTCATTGCGCCGCCCGTTTCGGCGCAGAAGCCGCCCACCGGCTTGAGCTTGGTCAGGCGCTGGCCCATGGTCTTGACGATGCGCCAGCCACCGAACATGGTGCCCAGGCCGATGGCCATGTAGCAGGACCAGATCACCCAGTCCGGCGGCGCCTTGTCGGTGCTGGCCATGTATCCCGAGGCCACCAGCAGCATCCAGATGATGCCGATGGTCTTCTGCGCGTCATTGCCCCCGTGGCCCAGCGAGTACAGGCCCGCCGAGACCAGCTGGAAGCGCCTGAACCAGCGGTCCACCCGCATCGGCGCGGTGCGCCGGAACACCCAGGAGACCGCCACCATCATCAGCGAGCCGAGCACAAAGCCCAGGAAGGGCGAGACGAAGATGAACACCACCGTCTTGGCGATGCCCGCGCCGATCAGCTTGGACAGGCCGGCCTTGGTGATGACCGCGCCGATGATGCCGCCGATCAGCGCGTGCGAGCTCGACGAGGGAATGCCGTACCACCAGGTGATGACGTTCCAGGTGATCGCCCCGATCAGCGCGCCGAAGACCACATGGTGATCGACCACCCCGGGCTCGACGATGCCCTTGCCGATGGTGCTGGCCACCTTGAGCTGGAAGATGGCGATCGCGATGACGTTGAAGAAGGCGGCGAACAGCACCGCCTGCTGCGGCTTGAGCACACCGGTGGAGACGACGGTGGCAATCGAGTTGGCCGCGTCGTGGAAACCATTCATGAAGTCGAACGCCAGGGCCAGGACGACCAGCAGGACGACGACCCAGAAGGCGATTTGGGCTGCTTCCATGGGAGCGAGCTCGGCGCCGGCCGGTCAGGAATTCTCGAGGACGACGCCCTCGATCAGGTTGGCCACGTCTTCGCAGCGGTCGGAGATCGACTCCATGTGCTCATAGATGGCCTTGAGCTTGATCAGCTCCTTGACCTCGATGTCATCGCGGAAGAGCTTGGACATGGCGCTGCGCATGACGCGATCGGCGTCGCTCTCGAGGCGGTCGATCTCTTCGCAGGTCTTCAGCGCGGCCTCGGCCACCTCGGGTTCGGACAGGCGCGGCAGCAGCGACACGGCATGCTGCACGCGCTCGCAGCACTTGAGCGAGATGTCGCCCAGCCGGGTCACGTCCTCGTTGACGTTCTGCACGTTGTACAGGGCCATCACCTCGGAGGAGTCCTGCAAAAGATCGAGGATGTCGTCCATGGCGTTGATCAGGCCATGGATCTGCTCGCGGTCGATCGGCGTGATGAAGCTGCGGTGCAGCAGGCGGTTGACCTCGGCCGTGACCTTGTCAGCGGCACGTTCGGCGTTGTCGACCTCGGCGGCGTACTTCTCACGCAGGTCGGGCGTGCTGTAGTACTGGATCATCGCGGTGAACGAGCGCGCGCCCTCGGCGATGTATTTGCCATGCTCGTTGAAGAGCTCGAAAAAGTTGCCTTCCTTGGGCAACAGCTTGCCGAAGAACATCGGGGATCTCCTCTGGCCCGGGCTGGGCGCAAAAAGGGGCGGTGACTGTCACATTACAGTCATCGCCCTGTCATATTTGCATTCTAGCCGGCGCTCTCAAGTCGTCGCAGGGCCGCCCCACGACGACTTGACCTCCTCGGGGGGCGGGCTGGGCGCAGCCCGGCCCTGGGGGCGCTCAGGAGCGGAAGATGAAGTAGACCGCAGCCAGCAGGCACAGGCCTGCCCAGAGGTAGTCCAGCTTCAGCGGCTGACCCATGTAGATCACGGCAAAGGGCACGAAGACGGCCAGCGTGATCACCTCCTGGGCGATCTTCAGCTGGGCCAGGCTGTAGCCGCCGGCGTAGCCGATGCGGTTGGCCGGAACCTGCAGAAGGTACTCGAACAGCGCAATACCCCAGCTCACCCCTGCGGCCACGTACCAGGCCTGCTGGGCCTGGTGGCGCAGGTGACCGTACCAGGCCATGGTCATGAAGAGGTTGGACAGCACCAGCAGACCGAAGGTCTGCACGGGCAGCGGCAGGGTGCTCAGCCAGGTCATCTGCGGGCCATCACAGGGGTTCGAGGCGCTGGTCGGCCACAGCGGCCAAGAGCGTGGACCAGTCGCCCTGCGGCAGCACAAGCGTGGGCGCCAGCTGGGCCAGTGGACGCAGCACGAAGGCGCGCAGGTGCATGCGCGGGTGCGGCAAGGTCAGCACGGGGTCGTCCAGAACCGTCTGGCCATGCATCAGCAAGTCCAGATCCAGGGTGCGCGGCGCGTTGCGGTACGGACGTTCGCGGCCGTGGCGCTGCTCGATGGCCTGCAGCAGAGTCAGCAATTCGCCCGGCGCCAGCGTGGTGCGCACACGACCCACCGCGTTGATGTAGTCGGGGCCACCAGCATCGATCGGCGCGCTGCGCCACAGGCCCGACAGACCGTCGTCGGCCACACCCGGCGCGCTGGTGAGCGCGTGCCAGGCCTGCCACAGGGTGGCCTGGGCGTCGCCCAGGTTGGCGCCCAAGCCGATGT
>JAFLDI010000348.1 GCA_017302485.1 Burkholderiales bacterium
CGATGGCCGCAGCCAGTGGATCACCACGGCAGCCGCCCGCGCCGACGGCCACGCCTGGCGCGCCCGGGCCGGCGTGGTGCTGTGCGGTGTGGGGACGGTGCTGAGCGACGATCCGCGGTTGGACGTGCGCGAGGTGCCGGTGGCCCGGCAGCCTGTGCGCGCCGTGCTGGACACGCACCTGCAGACACCGCCACAGGCACGGCTGCTGGCCCCGGGCGGGTCGGCGGTGCGGATCTACACCGCCTCTGATGACGGTCCGAGCGCCCAGCCGTTGCGGGACCGTGGCGCCACGCTGGTGCGCTGCCCGCTGGTGGCCGGCCGGATCGACCTGTCTGCGGTAGTGGCGGACCTCGGCACCCTGCCATGCAACGAACTGCACCTGGAGTGCGGCCCGACCCTGGCCGGTGCCTGGTTGAAGGACGACCTGGTCGACGAACTGCTGATCTACCAGGCGCCGATACTGATAGGCCCCGGCCGGCCGCTGGCTGAACTGGCCGTCCTGCCCGAGCTGTCCAGTGCCGCACGTTGGCGATTTCACGAGGTCACCAGGGTCGGCGACGACCTGCGTCTGCGTCTGCGCCGCTGAAGCCTACAATCCGGGCAATGCCGATTTCTCCTGTCCCCGAGCTGGTCGCCGAACTGGCGGCCGGCCGCATGGTTGTCCTCGTTGACGAGGAAGACCGCGAAAACGAAGGCGACCTGGTCATGGCCGCCGATCTGGTCACGCCCGAAGCCATCAACTTCATGGCGCGCTTTGGTCGAGGTCTGATCTGCCTGACCCTGACCCGCGAGCGCTGCGAGCGCCTGCGCCTGCCGCCGATGACGGCACGCAATGGCACCTCGCACGGAACCGCCTTCACGGTCTCGATCGAAGCCGCCGAAGGCGTGACCACCGGCATCAGTGCCGCCGACCGCGCCCGCACCGTGCAGGCCGCCGTGGCCAGGGATGCCCGTGCCACGGATCTGGTGCAGCCCGGTCACATCTTTCCGCTGCAGGCCCAGGATGGCGGTGTGCTGATGCGGGCCGGCCACACCGAGGCCGGCTGCGACCTCTCCGCCATGGCCGGTCTCAGCCCCGCCGCCGTGATCTGCGAGATCATGAACGACGATGGCAGCATGGCCCGCCTGCCGGACCTGGAGGTCTTCGCCAAGACGCACGGCCTGAAGATCGGCACCATCGCCGACTTGATCACCCACCGCAGCCGCCACGAGACCCTGGTCAGCCGGGTCGGCCAGCGCCTCCTGAGCACCGCCCAGGGCGAATTCGACGCGCACGTGTTTCGCGACCACTCCGGCGACGTGCACCTGGCCCTGTCCGTCGGTCGCTGGACGCCGGGTGATGAGGTGCTGGTGCGTGTGCACGAACCGTTTACCGTGGTGGACCTGCTCGACCATGCCGGCAGCAATCAGCACTCCTGGGGTCTGCCTCAGGCCCTCTCACGGCTGCAACAGGCCGGACAGGGTGTGGCCGTGCTGCTGAATGTCGGCCGCGAGACCGCCGACGGCCTGCTCTCACAGCTGCTGCCGCAATCCACGCCCACCCCGCCGCGCCCCAGCGTCGACCTGCGCACCTATGGCGTGGGCGCGCAGATCCTGCGCGAACTGGGCATCACCCGCATGAAGCTGCTGGGCAGCCCGCGCCGCATGCCCAGCATGGCTGGCTTCGGGCTTGAGGTCAGTGGCTTCGTCGCTGCCGACTGAACACGAGGACCCCATGCAAGGTGCCAACCAGGGCCAAGCCGGATCGCTCGACGGCCAGGAGCTGTCGATCGCCATCGTCCGTGCCCGCTTCAACGACGACATCACCCGCAAGCTCGCCGAGGCCTGCCTGACCGAGCTGGCCGCGCTGGGCGTGGCCGAGCGCCATATCGAGGTGTTCACCGTGCCCGGTGCGCTGGAAGTGCCGGTGGCCCTGAAGGCCCTGGCCGACAGCGAGGATTTCGACGCGCTGATCGCGCTGGGCTGCATCATCCGTGGCGAGACCTACCACTTCGAGCTGGTTGCCAACGAGAGCGGCGCTGGCGTGACCCGGGTGGCGCTGGACCATCAGATCCCGATCGCCAACGCCATCCTCACCGTCGAGAACGAGGCCCAGGCCTGGGCCCGTGCCGAGGACAAGGGTCGTGACGCTGCGCGCGTCGCGGTCGAGATGGCCAACTTGATGGACTCGCTGCCATGAGCGGCAAGAAGCCAGGCGCGCGCCCGCCGCGCGACAGCGGTCATCAGCAGCACATCGCCGCACGCCGCCAGGCCCGCGCCTATGCGCTGCAGGGCCTGTACCGCTGGCTGCTCAACGGCCAGGACCCGACCACGCTGCTGCCCGAGGTGCGCGAGTTCGCCCAGCAGTCCATCGTCGAACGCCTCTCGGCCCAGGGCAGCGCCGAGTTGTCCGCGCCCGAGGCGCTGAGCGGCGAGGAAATGCGGGCGCTGATCCAGCGCAAGGCCGAAGCCGAGTTCGAAACCTGCGATGCCGTCCACCTCGATGCCCTGCTGTCGGGCTGCATCGAGACGGCATCCCAGCTCGACGAGACGCTGCGCCGCTATGTGGACCGGCCCACCGAGCAGCTGTCGCCGGTGGAGCACGCCGCGTTGCTGATAGGCGCCTATGAGTTGGCGCACTGCGTGGATGTGCCCTACCGCGTGGCCATCAATGAGGCGGTCAATCTGGCCAAAGCCTTTGGCGGCACCGATGGCCACAAGTACGTCAATGGCGTGCTCGACAAGGCCGCTGCCCAACTGCGTCCGGCCGAGGTGGCTGCGGCGCGCGGAGGCTGACCCTGCCGGGCCGCGGCCGGGGCGGGCACGACCGATGCGCTGGAACCTGCCATTCCTGCGACAACGACCGGTACCGGCCGACGCCGCGGACTCGGGCTTCGAGTCCACCTCGGTCGAGGACCTGCCGGCCGCGTTGAGAGCCGCTGGCGTCTCGGCTGCGGCTGCCGCGGCCGAGGGCCCCAGCACCCAGGCCTCGATCGGCCATGTCGGCCGCTACACGCTGCGCTCGGTGCTGGGCGAAGGCGGTCTGGGCACGGTCTATGCCGCCTGGGACCCGCTGCTGTCGCGTGCCGTGGCCGTCAAGACCCTGCACCTGCCGGCATCGGCGGCTGGCGAGTTCGGCGCCTCACTGGACGACCTGATCCTCAACGAGGCGCGTGCCGCCGCCCGTCTGTCGCATCCCCACATCGTCACCGTCTTCGATGCCGGCCCATCCGAGCAAGGCGTCTACATCGCCATGGAGCCGCTGCGCGGCCGCGACCTGCGGCATCTGCTGCGCGAGCAGTGGCAACCCAGCCTGCTTGAGATTGCCCATCTGGTGCGCCGTGTGGCCGACGCACTGGCCTACGCGCATGGCAAGGGCGTGATCCACTGCGACATCAAACCGGCCAACATTTTCATGGTGGGGCGCAAGCTGCCCAAGGTGCTGGACTTCGGCATCGCCCGGGTTGCCCACCGCGACGCGCCCAATGTGGAAGGTCCGCTCGCTGGTTCGCCCTACTACCTGGCGCCCGAGCAACTGGCCGGCGCCGCCATAGACAGGCGCTGCGATGTCTACTCGCTGGGCGTCGTCATGTTCGAGCTGCTCACCGGTCAGCGGCCCTACACCGGCGCCACCATCGAGGAGATCCACCGCGCCGTGCGCGAGGCCCCGACGCCGATGGCACGGCGGCTCAATGCCAAGGTCCCTGCCGCACTGTCCGCCATCACGGCACGGGCCATGGCACGGCGCCCGGAGGACCGCTATCCCTCCGCCCGCCACCTGGCCATGGACCTTCGGCACTGGCTGGAGTCTCCCGAGGCCGCAGCCCTGGGAGAGACCCAGGACCAGCAGCGTCGCCGACTGCTGCAGCTGGCCGCGCTGTCTCTGGGTGCGGCCGGCATGGCTGCTGCCCTGCAGGCCTGGTGGAACACACAACGGCCGGCGGCGCCGATCGGGCCGGGTCGCCTGACCACCGAGGCCGAGCAGGCGGCACCGCCACCGGGCACCGCATCGATGGCACCCGCGCCGCCCCCCACCGCTTCGACGGTCGCGCAGGCCGTGCCGGACGACAGCGCCTCGGCGGCTCGTCCGGCCGAGTCGACACCTCGCAAGGCGCGCGGAGCTCGGAAGA
>JAFLDI010000349.1 GCA_017302485.1 Burkholderiales bacterium
GCCAGCTGCTGGGCGGCCGCGAGGCCGGCCGGGCCGGCGCCGACGACGGCGACGGTCTTGCCGGTCTTCACCGCAGCCGGTTGCGGCAACACCCAGCCCTCGGCCCAGGCCTTGTCGATGATGGCGTGCTCGAGCGACTTGATGCCGATCGGGTCGCCGTTGACGTTGACCACGCAGGCGGCCTCGCAGGGTGCGGGGCAGATGCGGCCGGTGAACTCGGGGAAGTTGTTGGTGCTGGAGAGCACCGCGAAGGCCTGCTTCCACTGGCCCTTGTAGACCAGGTCGTTGAAGTCAGGAATGATGTTGTTGATCGGGCAGCCGTTGTTGCAAAAGGGCGTGCCGCAATCCATGCAGCGTGCGCCCTGCACCGTGGCCTGCTCGGCCGTCAGGCCGATGACGAATTCCTTGTAGTTCTTCAGGCGCTTGTCGACGGGCAGATAGCCCTCCTCGATGCGCTCGTACTCCAGGAAGCCGGTGACCTTTCCCATGATGTGATTCCTCGTGTTCGGGGCGATTTACTTGGCGGCCGGGGCCTTGGCGGCCGCCTTGCTGCCCTTGGCCTTGCCGACGGCCTCGTCGGTTTCCTTGGCGGCGTTGATCTCGCCCAGCGCGCGCTTGTACTCGTGCGGGAAGACCTTGACGAACTTCGCACGGGCCTCTGCCCAGTGGTCGAGGATCTCGCGCGCACGCAGCGAGCCGGTCCACTTGTGGTGGTCCTCGATCAGCTTCTTGAGCAGCGTCTCATCGGCCTGATCGCGGTGCCAGATGGCGCGCGGGATGCTGGTCTCCTGCTCGGCCGCCGGCAGCACCTTGTCCAGCGCGACCTGGGCGGTGTTGCAGCGCTTGGCGAACAGGCCGTCCTCGTCATAGACGTAGGCCACGCCGCCCGACATGCCGGCCGCGAAGTTGCGGCCGGTCTTGCCCAGCACGACCACGGTGCCGCCGGTCATGTACTCGCAGCCATGGTCGCCGGTCCCTTCCACCACCGTGGAGGCGCCCGACATCCGCACCGCGAAGCGCTCGCCACCCACGCCGCGGAAGAAGGCCTCGCCGCTGGTGGCGCCGAACAGCGCCGTGTTGCCGACGATGATGTTCTTGGTGGCGTCGCCGCGGAACTCGATCGACGGCCGCACCGCGATGCGGCCACCCGACAGGCCCTTGCCGGTGTAGTCGTTGGCTTCGCCGATCAGGTAGAGCGTGATGCCCGAGGCCAGGAAGGCGCCGAAGCTCTGGCCGCCGGTGCCCTCCATCTGGATGAACAGCGTGTGGTCGGGCAGGCCTTCGGGACGGTGCTTGATCAGCTCGCCGGACAGCATGGCGCCGACCGAGCGGTTGACGTTGCGCGCGTCCTCCATGAACTGGACCTTCTCGCCCTTGTCGATCGCCGCCCGGCTCTTCTCGATGAGCTTGACGTCCAGCGACTTGCCCAGGCCATGGTCCTGGGTGTCCACATGGAAGCGGGCCACGCCAGCCGGCACCTGCGGCACGTGGAAGACCTTGGAGAAGTCCAGGCCCTTGGCCTTCCAGTGGCTGACGGCCTTGCGGGTGTCCAGCAGGTCGGCGCGGCCGATCAGGTCCTCAAAGCGGCGGATGCCCAGCTGCGCCATGATCTGGCGCGCTTCCTCAGCCACGAAGAAGAAGTAGTTGACCACGTGCTCGGGCTTGCCCGAGAACTTCTTGCGCAGCACCGGGTCCTGCGTGGCCACGCCCACCGGGCAGGTGTTCAGGTGGCACTTGCGCATCATGATGCAGCCCTCGACCACCAACGGCGCGGTGGCGAAGCCGAACTCATCGGCGCCCAGCAGCGCGCCGATGACGACGTCGCGGCCGGTCTTGATCTGGCCGTCGGTCTGCACGCGCACGCGGCCACGCAGGCGGTTGAGCACCAGGGTCTGCTGGGTCTCGGCCAGGCCCAGCTCCCAGGGCGTGCCGGCGTGCTTGATCGACGACCAGGGCGAGGCGCCGGTGCCGCCGTCGTGGCCGGCGATGACGATGTGGTCGGCCTTGCACTTGGCCACGCCGGCGGCGATCGTGCCCACGCCGACCTCGGACACCAGCTTGACGCTGATGTCGGCCTTCGGGTTCACGTTCTTCAGGTCGTGGATCAGCTGCGCCAGGTCCTCGATCGAGTAGATGTCGTGGTGCGGCGGCGGGCTGATCAGGCCCACGCCCGGCACCGAGTGGCGCAGCTTGCCGATGTACTCGGAGACCTTGCCACCCGGCAGCTGGCCGCCCTCGCCCGGCTTGGCGCCCTGGGCCATCTTGATCTGGATCTGGTCGGCCGAGACCAGGTACTCGGTGGTGACACCAAAGCGGCCCGAGGCCACCTGCTTGATCTTCGAGCGCAGGCTGTCGCCGGCCTTCATCGCGTAGTCGGCCTCGATCTGCTTCTCGCCAACGACCTGCGACACCTTGGTGCCGTCGGTGATGGCGATGCCCTTGAGCTCGTTGCGGTAGCGCGCCGGGTCTTCGCCGCCTTCACCGGTGTTGCTCTTGCCGCCGATGCGGTTCATCGCCAGCGCCAGCGTGCTGTGCGCCTCGGTGGAGATCGATCCCAGCGACATCGCACCGGTGGCGAAGCGCTTGACGATCTCGGCCGCAGGCTCCACCTCATCGAGCGGGATGGCCTTGGCCGGGTCGATCCTGAACTCGAACAGACCGCGCAGCGTCAGGTGACGCTTGCTCTGGTCGTTGATGATCTGGGCGTATTCCTTGTAGGTGTCGAACTTGCCCGAGCGCGTGCTGTGCTGCAGCTTGGCGATCGCGTCCGGCGTCCACATGTGCTCTTCGCCGCGGGTGCGCCAGGCGTACTCGCCGCCGGCGTCCAGCATCTCGGCCAGCACCGGGTCGCTGCCAAAGGCGGCGCGGTGGTTGCGCAGCGCCTCCTCGGCCACCTCGAACACGCCAATGCCTTCGACCTGGGTGGCGGTGCCGCGGAAGTACTTGCCCACCATGTCCTTGTTCAGGCCGATGGCCTCGAACAGCTGCGCGCCGCAGTAGGACATGTAGGTCGACACGCCCATCTTCGACATGATCTTCGAGAGACCCTTGCCGATCGCCTTGACGTAGTTGTAGATCGCCTTTTCGGTGGACAGCGCGCCCGGCAGCTCGTCGTGCATGGCCGCCAGCGATTCCATCGCCAGGTAGGGGTGCACGGCTTCGGCGCCGTAGCCGGCCAGCACCGCGAAGTGGTGCACCTCGCGCGCCGAGCCGGTCTCGACGACCAGACCGGCGGTGGTGCGCAGGCCCTCGCGCACCAGGTGGTGGTGGATGGCCGACAGCGCCAGCAGCGCCGGGATGGCGACCTGGTCGCGCCGCATCGCGCGGTCGCTGATGATCAGGATGTTGTGGCCCGACTGGATGGCGTCCACCGCCTCGGCGCACAGCGAGGCCAGCTTGGCCTCGACGCCCTCGCGGCCCCAGGTCAGCGGGTAGGTGATGTCGATCGTGTAGCTCTTGAACTTGCCGCTGGTGTGCTGCTCGATCGAACGCAGCCGCGCCATGTCGTCGAAGTCGAGGATGGGCTGCTCGACCTCCAGGCGCATCTGCGGATTGACGGCGTTGATGTCCAGCAGGTTGGGCTTCGGCCCGATGAAGCTGTTCAGGCTCATCACGATCGCCTCGCGGATCGGGTCGATCGGCGGGTTGGTCACCTGCGCGAAGAGCTGCTTGAAGTAGTTGTAGAGCGGCTTGTTCTTGTCGGACAGCACGGCCAGCGGGCTGTCGTTGCCCATCGAGCCGATGGCCTCCTCGCCGGCCGTGGCCATCGGCGCCAGCAGGAACTTGATGTCCTCCTGCGTGTAGCCGAAGGCCTGCTGGCGGTCGAGCAGGCTTTCGCCGAAGGCCGGCGCCGCCATGCCCGGCGCGTCGATCGAATCGAGCCGGATGCGCACGTTCTCGATCCACTGCCGGTAGGGCTTGGCCGAGGCAAACTGGTTCTTCAGTTCCTCGTCCTCGATGATGCGGCCCTGCTCGAGGTCGATGAGCAGCATGCGGCCCGGCTGCAGGCGCCACTTCTTGACGATGCGGTTCTCGGGGATGGGCAGCACGCCCGATTCCGACGCGCCGACCACCAGGTCGTCCTCGGTGACGAT
>JAFLDI010000035.1 GCA_017302485.1 Burkholderiales bacterium
GCCATCGGCGCCGCCTTCGGCGCGCTGGCCTGGTTCGCGCCGGGCCTGGTGGGCAGCGGCGACGGGCTGGCGCAGCAGGCACTGAACGGCCAGGGCACGCTATGGGGGCTGCCGCTGCTGTTCCTGCTGCGGCTGGGCCTGATCGCCCTGTCAGTGGCCGCAGGTGCGCCCGGCGGGCTGCTGGTGCCCTTCCTGGCGCTGGGCGCCGAACTGGGGCTGTGGATTGGCCTGCTCGGTGCACTGGCCTTCCCGGGTCTGGGGCTCGACGTGCACGGCTTCGCGGTCGTCGGCATGGCCGCGCTGTTCGCGGCCATTGTGCGCACGCCGCTGACCGCCGTGGTGCTGGTGTGCGAGATGACGGCCAGCGCCACGCTGTGGCTCCCGCTGAGCCTGGCCTGCTACGCGGCGATGCTGGTGCCGACCGTGCTTGGCCAGCCGTCGATCCTGAACGCGCTGAAGGCGCGGATGCTCGGGGCCTATGGGACAGCGGCGGGAGGTGCGCGGGCAGTGCCCTGACACCCAGCCCGAGACTACAGAGGCGGCGAGTTCAGCAAGACGCGCGCGGGGCCGGACCGTCGCGCCGCCTAAGGAGGCTGCCCTGCCATGCAGCGACTGTAGGCGACGGGGTCCTGCATCATGCGCTCGCTGGAACACGATGCTGCATTGGCATTGCGCTCGCTGCGGCTGCTGCTGGTCGTCTCGCCTCCGCGACTATTGGAACTTGCCGTTGCCGCTTCTGTAGCGGCGCCCGCATCAGCGGACTTGCCATGCGTCGCCGAAGAGGGGGTGCCCGTGTCGCCGTCACTGACCGCTCCCGTCGTTGCATGGGCAGGTGCCGCCGGGTGCGGGCCGCCTGGTCGCGCCATGCCGTCGGCGGTCTGAGTTGCCACACCTGGCTTGGTGGCTGTTGCAGGCATGGCTGGTTTCGGTGTCGCCTTCGCCGCCTGGACGCTGGGTCGGGAATTCGTCGGTTGCGACTGCTGCCCGCCCAGTCCCGCCGCAATGACGACAAGCACCCCTACAACGATGGCCGGCGCGACCCACGACCGGCGGGGCCGCCGGAAGGGTTGGCGCCACTGCGCGCGGCGCGCAGCGAAGCCGTTCAAAGGGCGCTGCGGCTTGGCGATGCCGCTGGTTGACGGAAGAATGTCGCGGTCCGCCGCTGGCGTGGCGGACGGTGGGGCTGGATCCGCCGCGCCCCGCTGATCCACCGCGCTGCAAACCATCCTGATGGCTTCCTTGGCCAGTGCAAGATCGACCTCGAAGAACTCCTGGCCCCACTTGCCGCGCCGATGTGCACTGAGCCTGGCGAACACCTCCTGCTCGGCAGTGCCGCAATCGACTGTTCGAACCTGATAGACGCACCGATAGGCCCCGGGGGTACCGGTGTTGGCATCGGCGTTAAGGTCCAAGGCCCGCGCAATACCTGACCGTGTGCTGCATCCGATCTTCAGCCAGCCATGTCGCAGACCGTCGTTCTCTAGCACGTAGACGACGCCAGGTTTGCCAACAAGAGACCTGTAGCTATTGCGTACGGTTGGCTCGGACCTTTCCACAACCCACTCCGGAACCGATGCACCACATGACAACGCCCGGCTGGCGTCGCAATCGGCAGCTTTCGTTCAAGTCGCTCAGAACGTGCCCGGATAGGCCCCGCCATCCAGCAGGATGTTCTGCCCGGTCAGGTAGGCCGCGTGGGCGCTGCACATGAACGCGCAGAACGCGCCGAACTCGTCGGCCGTGCCGAAGCGCTGCGCCGGGATGGTGGCGCGGCGCTGGGCCAGCACCTCTTCCACCGTCTTGCCCAGCTTGGCCGCCGCGCCCATCGAGGTGTTGCGCACGCGGTCGGTGTCGAACACGCCGGGCAGCAGGTTGTTGATGGTGACGTTGGCCGCGGCCAGCTTGCTCTGCCGCGCCAGGCCGGCGACGAAGCCGGTCAGGCCGCTGCGGGCGCCGTTGGACAGGCCCAGGATGTCGATCGGTGCCTTCACCGCCCCGGAGGTGATGTTGACGATGCGACCGAAGCCGCGCTCGGCCATGCCATCGACCACGGCCTTGATCAGCTCGATCGGGGTGAGCATGTTGGCATCCAGCGCGGCGATCCAGGCCGCACGGTCCCAGTCGCGGAAGTCACCCGGCGGCGGACCACCGGCGTTGTTGACCAGGATGTCGACCTGCGGGCAGGCGGCCAGCGCGGTGGCGCGGCCCTCAGGCGTGGTGATGTCGCCCGCCACGGTGCGCACCTCTATGCCCGGGTGCGCGGCGCGCAGCGCAGTGGCGGCGGCCTGCAGCGCGTCCACACCACGCGCAGTAATCACCAGGTTCACACCTTCGGCTGCCAAGGCCTCGGCGCAGCCGCGTCCCAGGCCCTTGCTGGCCGCACACACCAGGGCCCAGCGGCCCGCAATGCCCATGTCCATCGCCTCACCTCCTATCGCCAGCGGGCCAGCAGCCACACGCCACTCATCACCAGCACCGTGCCGGCCAGCAACCAGGGCGTGAAGGGCTCGCCCAGCAGCCACACGCCCATCGCGATCGTCGACAGCGGGCCGATCATGCCCACCTGGGCCGTCATGGCCGAGCCGATGCGCTCGATCGCCATCATCACCATCAGCACCGGCGCGAAGGTGCAGGCCACGGCATTGAGTGCCGACAGCAGCACCACCGGCGCTGGCACCATCATCGCGCTCCAGGGCTTGAACAGCGCGAAGTGCAGCAGACACAACAGGCAGGCCGCACTGCTGGCCAGGCCGGTCAGGCGCATCGAGCCCAGTCGGCCCACCACCTCGCCGCTGGCCACCAGGTAGACCGAGTAGCTCACCGCACTGGCGAAGACCAGCGCCGCACCCAGCGCCACCGGCCCGCCCTGCAGCGTCAGCTCATGACCGAAGACCACCAGCGCGCCCGAGTAGCTGATCGCCGCCGCCAGCCACTGCCGGCCACTGACATGCCGCTTGAACCACAGCACCGAGATCACCATCACGATGGTCGGGCCCAGGTACAGGATCAGCCGCTCCAGGCTGGCGCTGATGTACTGCAGGCCGGCGAAATCGAGCATGCTGGCGGCGTAGTAGCCCGAAAAACCCAGGCCCCAGACCGCCACCCAGTCGCGCCGACTCAGCGCGTCCTGCCCACGCCCCGCCCACCAGGCCAGCGCCAGGAACATCGGCAGTGCCAGCGCCATGCGCCAGGCCACCACCGTCACCGCATCCACGCCATGGTGGTACATCAGCTTGGCCAGGATGGCCTTGCCGGAGAAGGCCACTGCGCCGGCCGCTGCCAGGGCGATGCCTGGCCAGAGCCGCTCGCCACGGGCCGAAGCAAAGGCCGAGACGCGCGCCAAACCGCTCATTCAGAAACCCACGGCCGCCCCGTCACGGCGCGGATCGCTGGCGGCCACATAGCCATCCACAGCCGCCTCGCCCTGTCGCCAGATGAACTGGCCGGCGCCAAAGTCCTGGTAGCTGTCGCTGATCGGCTCAACCTGGTGACCGCGCTCGGCCAGCGCCGCCACGGTGGCCGTCGGCCAATGGGACTCGGTGTTGATCGACAGGCCCTGGTTGAAGCGCCAGCGTGGCGCGTCGCAGGCGGCCTGGGGATGCTGGTGGTGCGCCAGCATCCGCACCAGCGTCTGCACATGACCCTGCGGTTGCATGTTGGCGCCCATCACGCCAAAGGCCATGCGCGGTGCGCCATCGGCATCGCTCAGGAAGCCCGGGATGATGGTGTGGAAGGGCCGCTTGCCGGGCGCCACCAGGTTGGGATGGCCGGCCTGCAGGCTGAAGCCATGGCCGCGGTTCTGCAGGCTGATGCCCCACTCGGGCAGGCACACGCCGGAGCCGAAGCCCATGTAGTTGCTCTGGATCCAGCTGACCATCATGCCCTGCTCATCGGCGGCACACAGGTAGATGGTGCCGCCGCGGCGGTGCACATCGCCCGGCGTGCCAGCCTCGAAGACCTGGGCGCGGCGCGGATCGATCAGGCGGGCGCGGTCGGCCAGGTAGTGCTCGTCCAGCATGTCGGCGCTGCTGACCGACATCGCCGAGGGCTCGGCCACATGGCGGTAGACGTCGGCAAAGGCCAGCTTGATCGCTTCGATCTGCAGATGAGCGGCCTCGGGGCCATCGGGGTCCATGGACGCCAGGTCGAAGTGGCGCAGGATGCCCAACGCGATCAGCGCTGTGATGCCTTGGCCGTTGGGCGGGATCTCGTGCAGGCGGTGGCCCAGGGCGTCGATGGCGATGGGCTCGACCCATTCAGCCGCCATGCAGGCCAGGTCGGCGGTGGTCATCCGGCCACCTTGCGCAGCCGAGGCCGCAGCCAACGCGGCAGCGATCTCGCCACGGTAGAAGGCCTCGCCACCGCTGGCGCCGATGGCGCGCAGCGTGCGGGCCGCACCGGGCATCGCGAAGCGCTCGCCCACGGCAGGCGGGCGCCCGAAGGGCAGGAACAGCTCGGCAAAACCAGGCTGGCGCACCAGCGACTCGACACGCGCCGCCGCCGCCCATTTCTGCTGCACCACCACCGGCACCGCATAGCCACGCTCGGCGATCTCGACGGCGGGTGCCATCAGCCGCTCGAAGGGCAGTCGGCCCAGGCGCTGGTGCAAGGCCATCCAGCCGGCCACCATGCCGGGCACGGTGACCGCGTCCCAACCCCGGGTGGGCAGCGACAGCGCCTCGCCGTGGCGCTGCCGGAAATAGGCCGGCGTCCAGGCCGCCGGCGCCCGGCCCGAGGCATTGAGCCCCTGCAGCCGCTGGCCGTCCCAGACGATGCCAAAGGCGTCCGAGCCCAGGCCGTTGCTGCAGGGCTCGACCAGGGTCATCGCGGCGGCCGCGGCGATCACCGCATCAGCGGCGCTGCCACCTTCGGCCAGCATGCGCAGGCCGGCCTGCGCGGCCAGCGGATGCGAAGTGGCCACCATGTTGCGGGCGAACACCGGCAGGCGTGCGCTGGGGTAATGGCGGCGGTAATCGAAGGGATGGGACAAGGTGGCTCCGACAAGGCGGCTCATCATGGGGATCAGGGCTCGATCTGGGCGTCAATGTAGCGCCGCACGCGCGGCGGCTCGGCCCCGACATGAAAACCCAGTCGCTGCTCGCGCAGACCGATGTCGCCGGCAGTGAACCGCTCATGGCGGCGCAGGTGTTCGACCCAGGTCTCATCAACGAAGTACTCGATGTAGCGCCCGGGCGATGCCGCGTCCTGGAACAGGCCCCAGGACAGCGCACCCTGGCGCAGCCGTGCCTGGCGGGTCTGTTGCATCACTGTCTTGAACGCGCCCTCGCGCGCCGGGTCGATCTGGTATTCGACGGTCACCATCACCGGGCCGGCCTCCGGATCGACCGGCCCAGCAGGCTCGGGCACGCCGCCGGTGGGCTGGGCGGGAGTGGGATCGGGCGCGTTGTCGCTGAGCAGCGGCCAGCGGCGCAGCAGCCCCTGCATCAGCACACCGAAGACCACCGAGGCCACCAGCGCGGTGCGCACACTGCTATGGCCCGCCACCTGCCCCCACAGCGCAGCACCGGCCGCCGTGCCCCCCATCAGGCACATCTGGTAGATCGACATGCCGCGTGCCCTCACCCATCCGGGCAGCACCATCTGGGCAGACACGGTGAGTGTGTTGGCCGCCGAGATCCAGGCCATGCCGGCCAGCACCATCGCCACGGCCGCCACGGCCGGGTGTGGTGCGAAGGCGACCAGCAGGGTCAGCGCGGCATGCACCAGCGGCCCCACGGAGACAAAGAAGCCGGGACCGAAGCGCTGGCGCCAGCGCGGGAAGAACATCACCGCGGCCACCGCTCCCGCGCCCTGGCAGGCCAGCAGCAGTGTGAACAGGTGCGCGCCCTGTTGCGGCCCGGCCAGTCCACGTGCAATCAGTGGCAGCAAGGCCGTCAGCGCGGCCGTCTGCAGAAAGAACAGGAAGATGCGCGCCAGCACCCGGCGCATCGGCGGCGACTGCCGCACATGCTGCAGGCCCACCCGCATCGCGCCGACGAAGCGCTCGCCCGGCAGCGCACTCTGGCGCCGCTGCTGCGAGCGCCAGCGCAGGATGATGACGAAGGCCAGCAGCGACAGCAGCGCATTGAGCACGAACACCCAGCCCGGCCCGGCAGTCGCCAGCACCACGCCGGCCAGCACCGGCCCGACGATGCGCGAGAGGTTCATTGCCACGCCGTTGAGCGCCAGCGCCTGCGACAACTGGGGCCGTGGCACGATGTCCGGCACGATGGCCGCGAACACCGGCCAGCGCAGCGCCAGCCCGATCCCATTGGCAAAAGTCAGCGCCAGCAGCAGCGGCGCCGTCATCGTCCCCGACAGAGCCACCACGGCCAGCACGCAGGCGACCACCGCCACCCACAGCTGTGTGCTGGCAAAGTACAGGCGCCGGTCCAGCAGATCGGCCAGCGCACCACTGGGCAGGCCCAGCAGGAACACCGGCAGTGTGGATGCGGCAGCCACCAGCGCCACCATCGTGGTGCTGTCGGTCAGCGTGGTCATCAGCCAGGCTGCCGCCGCATCGTTGGTCCACATGGTGATGTTGGCGGCCAGCCAGGCCAGCCACAGCATGCGGAAGACACGGCCCTGCAGGGGGGCCAGTGCGGAGGGGCTCGGGGCGTTCATCGGCTGGCTGCTGGTGTGCTGAAACGAAAAGCCCCGCTCAGGGCGGGGCGGTCCAGCGCAGGACTGGAGGCTCAATCCTCCTGGAAGGCTTCCTCGCGTTTGCTCTTGATCGAGGGCAGCATCACCACCACGATCATCAGCGCAGCAGCAATCAGCAGGCCGGCCGACAGCGGGCGGGTCAGGAAGGTGGCCCAGTCACCGCGCGACAGCAGCAGCGCGCGGCGCAGGTTCTCTTCCATCATCGGACCCAGGATGAAACCCAGCAGCAAGGGCGCCGGCTCGCAGCCCAGCTTGTAGAACAGGTAGCCCACTGAGCCGAAAAGCACCGCCATGTAGACATCGAAGTTGTTGTTGTTCAGCGTGTACAGGCCGATGCAGCAGAAGCTCAGGATGGCTGGGAACAGCAGGCGATACGGCACCGTCAGCAGCTTGATCCAGATGCCGATCAGCGGCAGGTTCAGGATCACCAGCATCAGGTTGCCGATCCACATCGAGGCGATCAGGCCCCAGAACAACTCGGGGTTGCTGCTCATCACCTGCGGGCCAGGCTGGATGCCCTTGATGGTCATGGCACCCACCATCAGCGCCATCACCGCGTTGGGCGGGATGCCCAGCGTCAGCATCGGGATGAAGCTGGTCTGCGCACCGGCATTGTTGGCCGACTCGGGCCCGGCCACGCCACGGATGTTGCCCTGACCGAAGGGCACTTCGCCCGGGCGACCTTTGGTCTTCTTTTCGACCGTGTAGGCCGCGAACGAGGCCAGCAGCGCGCCGCCGCCCGGCAGCACGCCCAGGATCGAGCCCAGCGAGGTGCCGCGCAGCACCGCCGGGAAGGCGTCGGCGAAGTCCTGCCTGGTCGGCCACAGGCCGGAGACATGCTTGGTGAAGACCTCGCGGTGCTCAGCCGGCCGGCCCAGGTTGGCGATGATCTCGCCAAAGCCGAACACGCCCATGGCGATGGTGACGAAGCCGATGCCGTCGGTCAGCTCGGGGATGTCGAAGCTGTAGCGCGGCGTGCCCGAGATGACATCGGTGTTGATCTGACCCAGCAGCAGGCCCAGCAGGATCATCGCGATGGCCTTGACCAGCGAGCCCGAGGCCAGCACCACCGCGCCGATCAGGCCCAGGGTCATCAGGCTGAAGTACTCGGCCGGGCCGAACTGGAAGGCCAGCTCGGTCAGCGGCGGCGCGAAGGCAGCGATGATCACCGTGCCCACGCAGCCAGCAAAGAAGGAGCCCAGGCCCGCAGCGGCCAGCGCGGCACCGGCGCGGCCCTTGCGAGCCATCTGGTAGCCGTCGATCGCGGTGACGACCGAGCTGGACTCACCCGGCACGTTGATCAGGATGGCGGTGGTCGAGCCGCCGTACTGCGCACCGTAGTAGATGCCCGCCAGCATGATCAGGGCGGGCGTGGCATCCAGGGCGTAGATGCTGGGCAGCAGCATGGCAATCGTCGCCACCGGGCCCAGGCCTGGCAGCACACCGATCAGCGTGCCGAGCACGGCACCGCCGAAGGCGTACAGGAGATTGGTCAGCGTGAAGGCCGTGGCAAAGCCCAGGCCGAGGTTGTTGAGCAGATCCATGGTGCGTGTGTCCTCAGGCGCCCGGCAGCAGCGGAATGGTCAGCGACAGGCCCTTGATGAACACCACCCAGGACAGAGCCGTCAGGACCACCGCGTTGATGACAGCCCCCTTCCAGGTGAATTCATCGGACGCCAGACTGGACAGCACCACCAGCAAGGGCAGCGCGATCAGCATGCCCACGCGGGGCAGCAGCACGCCGAACAAGGCCACCGAGCCCAGGATGATGAACAGCGGGCGCCAGGCAAAGGCCCCCACCGGCTCGCCGTCATGCGTCTCGATGGTCAGCGCCTTGAACATCACCAGCCCCCCCAGGACGGCCAGCAGGATGCCCAGACCGAATGGAAAATAGCCGGGGCCGGGGCGTGCCGAGTTGCCGAAGCTGTACTCAGTGGCACCCCAGGCGAAACCGACGCCGACGGCCATGAACATCAGCCCCGACCAGAAATCCTTCTGGCTCTTGATCTGCATGGGGACACTCTCCTCTAGGATGGGTTTGCGGCCATTCTAGAAAGACCCCTGGACCGCCCACCTGCGGTCAACACGTAGCCCGGACCGGGGAAAACCCGGTCAAGCCTCCCAACGCGGGGTGCTCCGCAGCACTTCCTCCAGCGTGGTCTCGCCGCGCCCCACCTTGTCCAGGCCCACGATGCGCAGCGGACGCAGGCCGGCCTGCACGGCAGCGCGGCGCAGCGCGGGTTCGTCCAGCTGCGGGTGCATCGTGGTGCGCAAGGACTCGGACAGCTCCATCAGCTCATAGAGCGCAGTGCGGCCCCGGTAGCCGGTCTGGCGGCAAGCGGGGCAGCCCACCGGGCGCCAGGCCTTCGGCTCGGCCAGTGGCTGCCAGGGCGCCGGATACTCACCCGCCAGCTCGGCGCTGACCACCGGGTCCGGCTGCCGGCACTGAGGGCACAGCGAGCGGGTCAGGCGCTGCGCCAGCACGCCGATCACGGTGGCCGAGATCAGGTAGGGCGGCACGCCCAGATCCACCAGCCGGGTGATGGCCGAGGGCGCATCGTTGGTGTGCAGCGTGCTGAACACGAGGTGGCCGGTCAGTGCCGCCTGGATCGCCATCTCGGCGGTCTCCAGGTCGCGGATCTCGCCCACCATGATGATGTCCGGGTCCTGGCGCATCAGCGCGCGCAGGCCCTCGGCAAATCCCAGCTCGACCACCGGCTGCACCTGGGTCTGGTTGAAGCTGGGCTCGATCATCTCGATCGGGTCTTCCACGGTGCAGACATTGACCTCCTCGGTGGCCAGCTTCTTCAGCGTGGAGTACAGCGTGGTGGTCTTGCCCGAACCGGTCGGGCCGGTGACCAGCACGATGCCGTGCGGCCGCGCGATCAGCGCGTTCCAGCGCCGCGCCTCGTCGGCGCTGAAGCCCAGCGCGTCGAAGGGCTTGTCGACCGTACCGGGGTCGAAGATGCGCATCACCACCTTCTCGCCAAAGGCGGTGGGCAGCGTCGACAGGCGCATCTCCACCTCGCCACCACCGGCACCGTCGGGTCGGCGTGTCTTGATGCGGCCGTCCTGCGGGCGGCGCCGCTCGATCACGTCCATGCGGCCCAGCAGCTTGATGCGCGCAGTCATCGCCGCCATCACGGCGGCGGGCACCTGGTGCACCGGGTGCAGTACGCCATCGATGCGAAAACGCACCACGCCCAGATCGCGGCGCGGCTCGAGGTGGATGTCGCTGGCGCGCTGCTCGAACGCGTACTGCCACAGCCAGTCGACCAGCTGGATCACGCCCTGGTCGTTGGCATCCAGGTTGTCGCGCACCTTCAGGTCGACCAGTTGCTCGAAGCTGTGGCTGGCGCCCACACCCTCGCCGCTCTTGCGCGCCACATGCACGTTCTGCGCCACGCGGTAGAACTCGGTGGTGTAGCGCGCCAGATCCTCGGGCGTGCTCATCACCAGCTTCAGGCGCCGCCGCGTGTGGGCCTCGATCTCGGGCACCCAGTCGCGGTCGTAGGGCTCGCAGGTGGCCACGGTCACCTCGGCCGGTCCCACCGCGATCGGCAGTGCGCGACGACTCTCGGCATAGGCCTGGGACATCACCTCGGCCACGCGGCCGGCATCCACCCGCAGCGGGTCGATTTTCTGGAAGGGCAGGCCTGCGCGGCGCGCCAGCCACAGGGCCAGAGCCTCGCCGTCCAGCGCGCGGCCGTCGCGCCGGTCGGCCAGGCCGGCGCCAGCCAGACGGGTCAGAGGGTGCAGGCTGGAATCGGTGCTGCCAAAGCGCCGGGCCAGGCGCTCGGCCTCGTCGTCGGGCAGCAGGCCATCGTCGCGAAGCCAGCGCAGCAGGTGGCGCAAATCCAGGCGACCGTGGAACGGTGCGGCCCGGGGAACACGGGAAGCGGTGCTCATCGTCTCAGCTTAGCAGTTGGGCGGGGTCGAGCGGGCGCACCATGCGCAGCCACTTGCGCGCCGGCAGACCCCAGCGCTCCTCGATCAGATCGGCGCGGCGGATCAGCGTCTCGCGGTCCGGCACCTGCACGCCGCGCCCGGCCACCAGAACGGTGTTGCCCTCGCGCGTGGGCCGCAGACTCCAGACCTGGTCCAGGCCGAAGACCTGGGCCACCAGGCCGGCGCTGCGCGCGAAGCTGCTGTCGCGGCCGAAGAGGTTGACGGTCATCAGACCGCCCTCGTCCAGCACCTCCCGACAGGCGCTGTAGAAACTCAGGTCGTCGAGCACCGGCGCCGCGGCCTCGTGGTCGTAGAGATCCACATTGAGCACCTGGGCACAGTGGCGCTGCGCAGGCTGCGCCACCCAGGCACCGGCATCGGCCAGTACCACGCGCAGCAGCTCATCATCAGCGCCCAGGCGGAACCACAGCCGGCAGGCCTGGATGACGCTGGGATTGAGCTCCACTGCCGTGGTGTGCATCTTCAGCCGGCGGTGGCAGAAGCGGGTGATCGCGGCCGCGCCCAGGCCCAGTTGCACCGCATGGCCCTCGGTCATCTCGGATTCGGGACGCCACAGCATCCAGGCCATCATGCGCTGGATGTACTCCAGCTCCAGGTGGTCGGGCCGAGCCATGCGCATCGCCCCCTGGATCCAGATCGAATCAAGGTGCAGGTAGCGCACGCCATCGCTTTCGGACATCGTGGCACCAACCAGGTCCTGGGAGGGTTTCTTGCGGCTCATGGGATCAGTTGGCAGGCGGTGAACACCTCGGCCCAGGCCGCCTGCTTGCGTTGGAAGGACCAGCTCGCGTTGGCCGGGCTAGTGGAGGGGAGCTGCCACACCGGCAAGCCCAGCGCCCGGGTCACCCGCATCGCGCGGGCCGACTCACTGCCGTTGTGGGCGATGCCGCGCAATTCAGGCAGACCTGACACCAGCGCGGCCAGGTCGTTGGGCCGGGGCTGGCGGATGGCACTGTCCAGGCTGCCTTCGCGCTCGCAGGCCGCATAGACGTCCCACAGGCCCACACCACGCTGGCGCAGCCGCTCCAGGCGCTGCCCATAGCCAAGTACCACCAGGTCCTCGCCCAGCAGCGCCCCGACCAGAGGCCAGAACTGGTTGCGCGGGTGCGCATAGTACTGCCCGGCACGCAGCGACGCCGCCCCCGGAAAGCTGCCCAGCAACAGCAGTCGGGTGGGGGGCGAAACGACGGGAGGCAGACCGACCAGCACCCGGCCATTCTCGCTGCTGCCGCAGCGGGCCGGGTCGCCTGCGCGGGCCCTTTACGGGCAGGTCACGGTCTTCTTCACGCCGCAGCTGGCCGGCTCGGTCAGGCGCACCACGTGGTCACCGGTGGCCAGATTCTTGCGCACCAGCTTGGCCTTGCTGCCCGACACAGGCACGTCAAAGGCCGTGCCGTCCACCGTCATCGTGATACTCTGACCCGAGTGGCTGCCATCGGCCAGCAGCAGTGTGGCGGTCAGCTTGCCCGCCTCGCAACTGGCCTTGAGCTTGACGACGTCGCCACAGCTGGGCGGCGGGGCGCCGTTGCAGACGGCAGCGTAGCCGCTCTGAAAATCGGGATGAGTGAACAGTGTGCCGCTGTTGGAGCCCGAGCCATCGGTGTTGCAGCCGCCGTGCGTGTGGATGGCCACGACCTCACCGTCCTTGAGCACCGCAGATCCGCTGTTGCCTCCGGTGGTGTCCACCTTGTACCGCAGGCGATTGTTGGCCTGGCTGACCGAGGTGATCGCACCGCTGTGGACCTGCTGGGTCTGGTTGGCGGCGCCGGTGTCCACCCCGTAGCCGATGATCTCCACCGTCTGGCCGACCGAGGGCACGGCAGTGGCCAGCGGCAGGCCCGGGCCCTGGGCCTGCAGAGGGGTCAGGCCCGTCTCGCTGTTGGGGCTGACCGTGAACACCCCCCAGTCGTTGCCAATGCCCCCATTGGTGAACTGGCGGTTCGCCGTGGGCACGTACTGGTCGGACGGCGGCGGATGGTTCAACGTACCGTTGGCGTTGGACGCCGGCACATTGAACTCGACCACGTCGACCAGCGATGGCGAGCTCAGGCAGTGGCCAGCGGTGATGAAGCAGCCATTGGCCATCATATTGGCGGTACAGCCCACATCCAGCAGGCGGGCGCGGTTGGCGGCGTTCGAGGCCACGCGGTCATCGGTGGGGCCGCACTGGCTTTCGAGCTGGACCAGGCCGACCATCACCTGGGCGATCTCGACCCTGTTGCGCTGGCCGGAGCGCGCACCGATCAGCTCGACACGCACCGAGGCGCCATTGAAGTAGGCCGAGGTCTGACGCCAATCGCGTGCGCTGCGGGCCGTCAGGTTCTGCTGGGCACCGTCCTGCAGCGAGGTGATGCGCAGCGTCACCCCGGGCTGCAGATCCAGCCGCTTGAACAGCAGGCGCACCCAGGGCGCACCTTCGGCGGTGATCACCTGGCCGCCCCGCGCGGCCGCCGCGGCGCTGGCGTCCACCGGCTGGGCGCGCAGTTCATAGCGCAAGGCACCAGGGCCGGCCAGGGCGGCAGAACTGGCGAACAGACAGGCCGCGGCGGCGGCCAGGACGGAGCGGATCAACATGAGGAGGTCCTCGCAGGCGAGACAGTGGGTTCAGTCTCGCGCGTCCGGCATGGTCGCGCCATCCCGAGAATCACCATGCCATGGCCAGGCGTGGCAGCGCCCGACGTGCATTGTTGCCGCAGTGATCCGCCACCTCACCGATCGTCCACCCCCGAAGGCCGGCCAGCACGGCGGCGATGCGAGGCAGTTCGGCCGGCGCGTTACGGCTGGTCTGACCGGCGGCCCGCTGCGCGGCCGTGCGGTACAGCCACTGGGGCGGGATGTCTGGCGAATCGGTCTCAAGCACCGGCACCGAGGGATCGACCGCCGCCGCAATGGCTCGGATGTTGCGCGCACGCTCGAAACTCATTGCGCCGCCAAACCCCAGGGCCAGCCCCAGATCGGCAAAGGACCGGGCCTGCTGCAGGCTGCCGTTGAAGGCATGCGCGATGCCACCCGGCACACCGATGCGGCGCAGCCCTGCCAGCAGCGCGTCGGCGCTGCGTCGCACATGCAGCAGCACCGGCAGGCCGGCATCGCGCGCCAAACTCAGTTGGGCCAGGTAGAAGTGCTGCTGGCGCGCACGATCCAGCCCCGGCACGAAATGGTCCAGACCGATCTCGCCCACCGCCACCAGTCGCGGGTCCCCTTGATGCCGATGCAGGGCCTCCTTCAAACGGTCCAGGTCCTCATCGGCGGCTCGGTCCACGTACATCGGGTGGATGCCCAGTGCATAGGTCAGACCATGCTGGTGGGCCAGGCTGCGCACCGCATCGAAGTTGGCCACCTCCACTGCCGGCAACACCTGCATCGACACGCCTGCCGCCCGGGCCTGCGCCACCACCGCGTCGCGATCGGCGTCGAACTCCGGGGCGTCCAGGTGGCAGTGGGTGTCGATCCACATGGGGGTCAGCTCAGGGCACCGTCCTGCAGCCGCAACTGCCGCTGGCAGCGCGCCGCCAGCGCCGGGTCATGTGTCACCAGCACAAAGGCGATGCCGCGCTCCCTGGCGCGTTCGAGCATCAGCGCGCAGACCTTCTCGGCGGTGTCGCGGTCGAGGTGGCCGGTGGGCTCGTCGGCCAGCACGCAGGCCGGCTGGCTGACCAGAGCACGGGCCACGGCCACACGCTGGCGCTCGCCCCCGGACAGCTCCGAAGGCCGGTGCGCCACACGCTCGGCCAGACCGACCTCGGCCAAGGCCTCGCGGGCACGGGCCCAGGCCTGGGCCGCGCTGTCGCGCCGGATGCGCAGTGGCATGGCCACGTTCTCCAGCGCAGTGAACTCAGGGAGCAGGTGATGGAACTGATAGACGAAACCCAGATGCCGGTTACGCCAGGCGCCCTGGGCCGCGCCGGACAGCGCCGCGAGGTCCTTGCCCATCAGCCGCACCTGGCCGCTGCTGGGCGCATCCAGCCCGCCCAGCAGGTGCAGCAGCGTGCTCTTGCCCGAGCCCGATGCGCCGACGATGGCCACCGTTTCGCCGGCCATCAGGCGCAGGTCGACCTGGCGCAGCACCGTCACATCCAACGGCCCCTCGGTGAAGCGCTTGCCCAGCGCACGGGCCTCCAGCACCGGCTCACTCATAGCGCAGCGCCTCGGCTGGGTTGATGCGGCTGGCGCGCCAACTGGGGTAGAGCGTCGCCAGGAAGGCCAGTGTCAGGGAGATCAGCGCGATGGGCACGATGTCCGCCGCCAGCGGCTGGCTGGGCATGCGGGTGATGACGTAGATGCTGCCGGGCAGGAAGGCCACTCCCAGCAGCCGCTCGATGCCGCCGACGATGGTGCCCACATTGAAGGCCACCAGCAGCCCCAGCAGCACCCCGCTGAGCGTGCCGATCACGCCGGCGGTGGCGCCCTGCACCACGAAGATGCCCATGATCGAGCGCGGGCTGGCGCCCAGCGTGCGCAGGATGGCGATGTCGGCCCGCTTGTCAGTCACGGTCATCACCAGTGTCGACACCAGGTTGAAGGCCGCGACGGCCACGATCAGCGTCAGGATGATGCCCATCATCCGCTTCTCGATCTGCACCGCGTCGTACCAGGCGGCGTTGGTGCGCGTCCAGTCGCGCACCATCACGCCCGGGCCCAGGCGATCCACCAGCGCGACGCCGACCCGACGGGCCTGCTGCACATCGTCCAGGCGCAGTTGCAGCCCGGTGGCGCCGTCGGTGCGGTACAGGCGCGCCGCATCATCCAGGTGCACCAGGGCCAACGCGCTGTCGTACTCGTAGTGGCCGACGCTGAAGATGCCGACCACGGTGAACTGTTTCAGGCGCGGCGTGACGCCAGCCGGCGTGACCTGTCCACCGGGGGCAATCAGCGTGACCGGATCGCCCACCTTGACGCCCAATGCACGGGCCAGCTCACCGCCCAGGATGATGCGCCACGCGCCGGGCTGCAGTTGCGCCAGCGTGCCGTCGCGTGTCAGCCCTGCGGCCAGATCGGTGATGCGTGCTTCCTCGGCAGGCAGCACGCCGCGCACCACCGCGCCGCGCATGAGGTCGCCGCGCGCCAGCAATGACTGCACGGCCACGAAAGGCGCCGCCGCCTGTACGCCGGGTTCGGCCCGGGCCAGGGCGGCCAGAGCGCCCCAGTCGGGCAGCGCCGCGCCGTCGGCTGAATGCACCTCGACATGCGCGATCGCC
>JAFLDI010000350.1 GCA_017302485.1 Burkholderiales bacterium
CGTTCGGCCCGCACCAGTTCGTCCGCGCCCAGCAGGGCCAGCAGCACATGCAGGTCGTGGAAGGCGCACAGCCCGGCCTCGCCCTCGTCGGCCGGCCAGGCGGCCAGCAACTGCACCAGGCGGGCGCCGACATCCTCGCCCAGCAAGTGCAGGCGCCACAGCAGGGCCACCGCATCGCGGTGGTCGGCGTCGCCCACCAGGGCGGCACCGCTGAGGTGGGCGTCGACCAGGCGGTGCACGCCCGACAGGTCCAGCGCCTCCAGGCGGAACAGGCCCATGTGCCACCACAGGTGTGCAGCCAGCGCGGAGTCATCGGCCCAGCCGGTCTGGTGCTGGCGCAGCCAGGCGGTGCCATCGTCGAAGCGGCCCTGGCTCTCCATGACATGCGCCACCGCCAGCACGGCGCGCGGCACGTTGGGCTCGCGCGCCAGCGCGCGACGGGCGACGTCCTCGGCCTGCGCATCGCGCTGGTTCTCCTGCAGGCCGAAGGCGTACAGACCCATCAGGTGCGGATGCAGTGGGTCCTCGGAGGACCACTCGGGCAGCACCTCGGCCGGGCGCATGTGCAGCGGCGGCAGTTCGCCGCGACGCAGATCCCAGGCCTGGGCCCACAGCAGGGCCAGGGCGTCGTGCGGGTGCTCGAGCAGCAGGTCGTCCCAGATCTGGCAGGCGGTCGCACAGCGCCCGTCGGCCAGCGCCTGCAGTGCGGCCAGGTGCAGTTGCTCGCGCGGCGGCGCGTCGTCGATGCACTGGCTGGCCGCTGCCAACGCCCTGCGGGCCAGCTCGTCCGGGCGACCATCAGCCTGCAGCAGGCGCTGGCCGGCGCCCATCAGTTGCGGCCAGGCCCACCGCGGGTCGGCGGCGCAGGCTTCGGCCAGCGCCTGGTCGGGCGAGCCGATCTGGCTGACCAGACGCCACAGCGCGGTCTCTGCAGCGTCGGCCGCACGTCGCGAGGTGGTGCCCAGGCGCTGGTCACGCTGGTCGCGCAACTGGGCCGATACCGCGGGCGTGCTCATGTCGCGATCTTAAGCGGCCGGCAGCTCTGGCCAGTCGCGCAGCGGCGGGCGGATCTGTTCCCAGGCCCGCGCCAGGCGCAGCACGCCCAGGTCGTCGTGGCGCCGTCCGGCGATCTGCAGGCCGATCGGCAGGCCGCGCCGGTCATGACCGGCAGGCACGGCGATCGCCGGCTGTTCGCTCATGTTGTAGGGCAGCGTGTAGGCGATGTGCTCAAAGGGGCGCTCGGGGTCGTTCAGCGGGCTGGCCCGGGTGGCGCCGAAAGCCACGTCAGGGCTGACCGGCGACAGCACGTAGTCGACCGCGTGGGTGCCGGCGATCGCGGCGTCACGCAGCGCGGCGATCTGGCTGAAGCCGCGGAAAACCTCCTCGCCGCTCATCTGCGCGCCGCGCTCGATCCAGCGGCGGATGTAGGGCAGCACGCGGGCCTGTCGCTCGGGCGGCAGCGCCGCGTAGTCCAGCCACGAGCGCATGCGCCAGAAGCGGTCCAGGCCGTCCACCATGGCGCGGGTGGAGATCGGCGGGATCTCCACCAGCTCGGCCCCCTCGGCGGCGAACAGCAAGGCGGCCAGCATCACCGCATCGCGCACCTCGGCCTGCAGCGGGTCTCCCCAGCCGGCGTCGAGCAGCACGCCCAGGCGCAGGCCCTTGAGCGGACGCTTCAGGTCCAGCCAGCCGATGTCGGCAGGCGGCAGGCTGCTGGCGTCGCGCCAGTCGGGTCGGCTGAGCACGCTCATCGCCAGCGCGCAGTCACGCACCGTGCGGGTCAGCGGGCCGGCGACACGGCCGATGTAGGGCGGCTTGATCGGGACGCGGCCCAGGCTGGGCTTGAAGCCGACCACACCGCACCAGCCGGCGGGCAGACGGATCGAGCCGCCGATGTCGGTGCCCAGGTGGATCGGGCCATAGCCCATCGCGGCGGCAGCGCCGGCGCCTGCGCTGGAGCCGCCCGGGTTGCGCCGCAGGTCCCAGGGGTTGCGGGTCAGGCGGTGGAAACTGGACAGGCCCGAACTGAGCATGCCCCAGTCGGGCATGGTGGTGCGCGCCACGAAGACCGCGCCGGCCTCACGCAGGCGGGCGGTGGGTGGGGCGTCCTCACGCGCGGGGTTGAGCAGCGACGCCGCGCAGCCCAGCGGCTGAGGCACACCGCGCGAGGCGATGTTCTCCTTGAGCGTGACCGGTACACCATCCAGCGGCCCCAGCGGCTGGCGCCGGCGCCAGCGCTGTTCACTGGCGCGGGCCTGCCCGAGGGCAGCCTCGGCATCCAGCGCCCAGGTGGCGCACACACGTGCATCGCAGGCGGCGATGCGGTCCAGCACCGCCTGGGTGACCTCCACCGGCGACAGGTCGCGCCGCCGATACAGCGACGCCAGTTCGGCCGCAGGGATCGCGTGCAGCGCGCGCTCTCGCTGTTCAGGGGGCATCGGCAACCTCGGGCGGCCCACGCAGGGGCGACAGGCCCGATGGTGCCTCAAAACGCCGGCCGGGGCCGGCGCCCGGGACGATCAGTCGTCCAGGCTCTCGTGGCGCGCGGCGGCGGCGTAGAGGTCGGCCGCGAAGCCGGGGTCGGAGTGTTCCCAATGGCGGGCCATCTCACGCACCTCGGCGGCGTCGTCCATGCGGGTGCGCTGGCGCGGGGCGGTGACCTGATGGGCCAGGTGGCGCGAGAGGCCGCTGAGCAGCGCCAGGAAGGCGGTGGCAGCGATGCGCGCGCCGCGGGGCACGCCCAGCGTCGGGGCGGGATGGAAGGTTTGCGAGGTGATGGCAGCCATGGTGTGCTCCTTGTGAGAGATCCTGGAGATCCTGGAGAGGCTCGCCGCGTCCCGCGAGCCGGGGGAATGGGTCAGCGGTAACCGACCGTCGCGCTGCGCGTGCGCCAGGGCCAGATCCGCAGCCAAGCGGCGACGACTTGTCGCAGCGAGGCGGCACGGGGGCGGGCCAAAGAGGCGGGGGGCAGGCTCATGGGTCGCAATCCTAGGGTTAGCACTAGTGTTTGTCGACTGAATACTGTTCAGATCAGATATAAATTCTGCTCATGTCTAGACCACGGATCAACTTCCGCACCCTGGACCTGAACCTGCTGCGGGTCTTCGACACCCTGATGGCCGAGGGCAGCCTGACCCGCGCCGCCAGCCGCCTGGCGATGACCCAGCCGGCCGCCAGCCACGCGTTGCGGCGCCTGCATGAGTCCCTGGGCGAAACCCTGTTCGAGCGCAGCGCCCGCGGCATGCTGCCCACCGCCCGTGCCCAGGCCCTGTGGCCGCAGGTGCGCGCGGCGCTGGCCAGCCTGCAGCAGGCACTGGCGCCGCAGGACTTCGACCCGGTGTCCGATCCGGTCAACTTCCGGCTGGCGATGGTGGACGCCACCGCGGTGCTGCTGATGCCGCACCTGATCGACACCGTCGAGCGCAACGGCGCTGCGGTCAATTTCCGCGTGCTGCCGCTGACCACGCGCGACCCGCGCGCACTGCTGGCCAGAGGCGACGCCGACCTGGCCGTGGGCCACTTCCCCGACGCGATCGCCGGCCTGGTGGCCGAGGGCGACACCGCCACGCTGCGCCACCAGCAGCTCTACGAGAGCCGCTATGTGTGCGTGATGCGCCGCGGCCACCCGCTGGCGGGACGGGCGCTGGACCTGGATGCCTACTGCGCCGCGCAGCACCTGCTGGTGAGCTTCTCGGGCCGGCCGCACGGTTTTGTCGACCAGGCGCTGCTGGGTCTGGGCCGACGCCGGCGCATCGTGCTGACCGTCAACCAGTTCTACACTGCCGGCCAGGTGGTCGCCGCCTCCGACCTGCTGACGGTGCTGCCGCTGTCCTTCCTGGGCGCCACCGGTGTGCCCAGCGCGCTGGTCACGCGCGAACTGCCGTTCAACCTGAGTCCGATCCAGGTGGCCATGCTGTGGCACATGCGCCAGGACGCCGCGCCGGCCCAGGCCTGGCTGCGTCAGCAGGTGGCCCAGGCGCCGGGTCCGGGCTGATCAGGCCGGCGGCCAGCAC
>JAFLDI010000351.1 GCA_017302485.1 Burkholderiales bacterium
CGCGGGCAAGAGCAGCCTCACCGACGAGCTCATCCGCCGCCTGCGGCTGGACCAGGGCGACGCGCTGCGCGTGGCCGTCATCAGCATCGACCCGTCGCGCCGCAAGAGCGGCGGCGCGCTGCTGGGCGACCGCATCCGCATGAATGCCATCTCGCCCTGGAGCGCAGGCCCGCGCATCTTCATGCGCTCGCTCGCCACGCGCGACTTCGGCAGCGAGATCAGCCAGGCCCTGCCCGACGTGGTGCTGGCGGCCAAGGCCGCCGGCTTCGACCTCATCGTCGTCGAGACCTCGGGCATCGGCCAGGGCGATGCGGCCATCGTGCCGCTGGTGGACATCCCGATGTACGTGATGACGCCCGAGTTCGGCGCCGCCAGCCAGCTCGAGAAGATCGACATGCTGGACTTTGCCGAACTGGTGGCGATCAACAAGTTCGACCGCAAGGGCGCCGACGACGCGCTGCGCGATGTGGCCAAGCAGGTGCAGCGCAACCGCGAGGCCTTCACCGTGCCGCCCGAGCAGATGCCGGTCTTCGGCACCATGGCCGCGCGCTTCAACGACGACGGCGTCACCGCGCTGTACCAGGCCCTGAAGGACCGTCTGCAGGCCAAGGGCCTGGCGCTGGCCGAGGGCCGGCTGCCGCGCGTGGCCACCCGCCACAGCACCCACCAGACCCCCATCGTGCCGCCGGCCCGCGTGCGCTACCTGGCCGAGATCTCCGACACCGTGCGCGGCTACAAGGCCCGCGCCCGCGCCCAGGCCCGCCTGGCGCGCGAGGTGCAGCAGCTCACCGAAACCGCGCGCATGCTGGCCGAAGACAGCACCGAGAAGAACGGCGCCCGCAACACCGTGCTGGCGCTGGCCGAGCAGCGCGCCGCACGCCTGCAGCCCGACGCCCGCCAGCTGCTGGCCCAGTGGCCCGACATGGTCAAGGCCTACGCCGGCGACGAGTACGTGGTGAAGATCCGCGACAAGGAAATCCGCACCGCGCTGACCCACACCACCCTCAGCGGCAACACCATCCGCAAGGTGGCCCTGCCGCCCTACGAGGACCACGGCGAGATCCTCAAGTGGCTGATGCTGGACAACGTGCCCGGCAGCTACCCCTACACAGCCGGCACCTTCGCCTTCAAGCGCGAGGGCGAGGACCCCACCCGCATGTTCGCCGGCGAGGGCGACGCCTTCCGCACCAACCGCCGCTTCAAGCTGGTCAGCGAGGGCATGCCGGCCAAGCGCCTGTCCACCGCGTTTGACTCCGTCACGCTCTACGGCAACGACCCCGATGCCCGGCCCGACATCTACGGCAAGGTGGGCAACTCGGGCGTCAGCATCGCCACGCTGGACGACATGAAGGTGCTGTACTCGGGCTTCGATCTGTGCAGCCCCACCACCTCGGTCAGCATGACGATCAACGGCCCCGCGCCGTCGATCCTGGCGATGTTCATGAACACCGCGATCGACCAGCAGATCGACAAGTTCCAGGCCGACAACGGCCGCGAGCCCACGCCCACCGAGGCCGCCAAGATCCGCGAGTGGGTGCTGGCCAATGTGCGCGGCACGGTGCAGGCCGACATCCTGAAGGAAGACCAGGGCCAGAACACCTGCATCTTCTCCACCGAGTTCAGCCTGAAGGTCATGGGCGACATCGCCGAGTACTTCGTGCACCACGACGTGCGCAACTTCTACTCGGTGAGCATCTCGGGCTACCACATCGCCGAGGCCGGCGCCAACCCGATCAGCCAGCTGGCCTTCACGCTCAGCAACGGCTTCACCTTCGTCGAGGCCTACCTGGCCCGCGGCATGCACATCGATGATTTCGCGCCCAACCTGAGCTTCTTCTTCAGCAACGGCATGGACCCCGAGTACACCGTGCTGGGCCGCGTGGCCCGGCGCATCTGGGCGGTGGCGATGAAGGAGAAGTACGGCGCCAACGAACGCAGCCAGAAGCTGAAGTACCACATCCAGACATCGGGACGCAGCCTGCACGCGCAGGAGATCCAGTTCAACGACATCCGCACCACGCTGCAGGCGCTGATCGCGATCTACGACAACTGCAACAGCCTGCACACCAACGCGTTCGACGAGGCGATCACCACGCCGACGGAAGACTCGGTGCGCCGCGCGATGGCGATCCAGCTGATCATCAACCGCGAGTGGGGCCTGGCCAAGAACGAGAACCCCAACCAAGGCGCCTTCATCATCGACGAGCTCACCGAGCTGGTCGAGGAGGCGGTGCTGGCCGAGTTCGAGAAGATCGCCGAGCGCGGCGGCGTGCTGGGCGCGATGGAGACCGGCTACCAGCGCAGCAAGATCCAGGAAGAGAGCATGCACTACGAGATGCTCAAGCACACCGGCGAGTACCCGATCATCGGCGTCAACACCTTCCGCAATCCGAAGGGCGACCCGGTGCCCGAGCACATCGAGCTGGCCCGCTCCACCGAGGATGAGAAGCAAAGCCAGCTGCAGCGCCTGGCCGACTTCCACGCCCGCCATGCCGACGAGGCCCCGGTGCAGCTGGCCCGCCTGAAGCAGGCGGTGATCGAGAACGGCAACGTCTTCAACGTGCTGATGGATGCGGTGCGCTGCTGCAGCCTGGGCCAGATCACCAGTGCCCTCTTCGAGGTGGGCGGACAGTACCGGCGCAGCATGTGAGGCCCGCCTCCGGGTAATCAGCCTGTTCAAGTGCGGCCGGCTGGCCGACCCTTGGGGTCGCGTCCATTTCGCCAGCCGCCCATGCCCTCTCAACGCTTCCGGCACGCCGCCCTCCTCGCCAGCCTGACCGCCCTCGCCGGATGCGCCGGCCTGCCCGGCGGTGATCGCTCGGTGCAGATCACCCGCACCACCCACGGCGTGGCCCACGTGCAGGCCGCCGACATGGGCATGCTGGCCTATGGCGTGGCCTATGCGCATGCACAGGACAACGTCTGCCAGACCGCGCAGCAGTTGGTGACGGTGCGCGGCGAGCGCTCGCGCTTCTTTGGCGGCGAGGCCCGCGGCCTGCTGGGCCTGCGGTCCCTGCCGAACACCCAGGTCGACCTGTTCATCGCCGCCCACATGGACGATGCGGCGCTGGCCCGTGCCGCGGCCGCCACCAGCGCCGAAGCCCAGGCCATGGCCGAGGGCTATGTGGCGGGCTACAACCGCTTCCTGGCCGACCAGGGCAGCCGCCTGCCGGCCGCGTGCCAGGGGCAGCCCTGGGTGCGGCCAATGACGCTGGCCGACTTCCGGCGTCTGGGCGAGCTGTCGTCGGTGCAGGCCGGCATCGCGCTGATGGCCGACGCGATGCTGGGCGCACAGCCCCCCGCTGCGCAGACCACGGGCCAGGCACCGCAGCCCGACCCGGTGGCGCTGGCGCAGGCCCTGCGCGAGCGCGGCGTGCCCGACTCCCCCTTCGGCCCCAACGCCTGGGCCTTCGGCCGGGACAGCACCGCTGATGGCCGCGGCCTGCTGCTGGGCAACCCGCACTTCCCCTGGCAGGGCGTCAACCGTTTCTGGCAGATGCACCTGACCATCCCGGGCCAACTGGATGTGATGGGCGCCGCCATCGGCCATGGCGCGGTGGTGCAGATCGGCTTCAACCGCGACATCGCCTGGTCGCACACCGTCTCCACCGGCAAGCGCTTCACGCTGCATGCGCTGACGCTGGTGCCCGGCGAGCCCACCCGCTACCTGGTGGACGGCCAGCCCGAGGCGATGCGTCCGCAGACCCTGCAGATCCAGGTGCGCCAGGCCGACGGCAGACTGGCGCCGCACAGCCACACGGTCTGGCGCACCCGCTGGGGCCCGGTGGTGGTTCTGCCCTCGGCCAAGCTGGGCTGGACCGCCAGCACCGCCTATGCGCTGCAGGACGCCAACACCGGCAACGCGCGCGGCGCAGACACCTGGCTGGCGATCAACCGCGCCCGCTCGGTGAAGGAGCTGCCGCAGGCGCTGCGCAGCCTGGGCACGCCCTGGGTCAACACCATCGCCGCCGACCGCGAAGGCGACGCCTTCTACGCCGACGCCAGCGTGGTGCCCGATGTCGACGCGGCACAGCTGCAACGCTGCGCTGCCGGCCCCGCCACCGCCGCGCTGCTGAAGGCC
>JAFLDI010000352.1 GCA_017302485.1 Burkholderiales bacterium
CTGCTGGAGCAGCGCCGGGTCCCCGCCGGCGTGCCCGACGCCTGGCGCTCGCTGGCCAGTCGCCTGGCCGCCGCGCGCTATGCCGTGCTGGTGTTCGAGCCGGCTCCGCTGGGCCCTCAGGCCGGCCTGCTGATCGAGCGCATCAACACCCTGGTCACGCTGCTCAACCGCACCGGGCGCGCTGCCTCGCTGTCGGTGGGCGCTGGCCAGGGCCTGAGCACGGTGCAGCAGGTGCTGGCCTGGCGTACCGGCCTGCCGCTGCAGAGCCGTCGCGGTCCGCTGGGCCGCGAACACGACCCGCTGAGCCTGGACGGCCTGCGCCAGATCCACGAGGGCAGCGCCGACTTGCTGCTGTGGATCTCCGCCTACGGCGAGTCCATGCCGCCCGCGCGCCCCGGTCTGCGCCGCATCGTCCTGGGCGCCGCCGACCAGGCGCATCTGTTATTGGAGTCAGACACCATTTTCCTGCCGGTGGGGACGCCGGGGCTGGACCATGGCGGGCACCTGCACCGCACCGATGGCGTGGTGGTGCTGCCGCTGTTTGCCGAGCGTCGCTCTGAGCTACCCAGTGTGGCGGCGGTGCTGGACGCCCTGCTGGAGAAGCTGAACGCATGAGCCGCTTGATGTGCCTGCGCGGCGGCCTGGTCGTCGACCCCACCCTGCCAGGTGGCCCGGCCGTGCGCGATGTCTTCTTCCGCGATGGCCGCATCGTCGCCCCCGCACCGGGTGAGCCGGCCGACGAGGTGATCGATTGCAGCGGCCGTACCGTGATGGCTGGCGGCGTGGACCTGCACAGCCACATCGGCGGCGGCAAGGTCAACCTGGCGCGCCTGCTGCTGCCCGAGCTGCAGCGCGACGGCGCCAACCCGCTGCGCTGCACGCCGCACGAATCCGATCCCTGCAGTCTGGTCACCCCCGGCACGCTGGCCACCGGCCTGCGCTATGCCCAGATGGGCTACACGGCGGCCTTCGAGCCGGCGATGCTGCCCGCCAACGCCCGCCACGCCCACCTGGAGATGGGCGACACCCCCATCCTGGACCATGGCGCCTATGTGATGCTGGGCAGCGACGAGCTGCTGCTGCGCTGGATGCATGCCGGCGTGCCCTTCGAGCAGATCCGCGACTACGTCGGCTGGACGATCCACGCCAGCAAGGCGCTGGGTGTGAAGGTGGTCAATCCCGGCGGCATCTCGGCCTTCAAGTTCAACCAGCGCAAGCTGGACGTGGACGAGGCCCACACCCACTGGGGCGTGACGCCGCGGCAGATCGTGCACACGCTGGCGCGCGCGCTGCGCGAGCTGCAGGTGCCGCACCCGCTGCACATCCATGGCAGCAACCTGGGCGTGGCGGGCAACATCGCCTCCACCCTGGAAACCATCGCCGCACTGGAGGGCCTGCCGGCGCACCTCACCCATGTGCAGTTCCACGCCTATGGCACCGAGGGGCCGAAGAAGTTCTCGTCCGCCGCGCTGCAACTGGCCGAGGCGGTCAATGCCCACACCAACATCTCGATCGACGTCGGCCAGATCATCTTCGGCCAGACCGTCACCGCCAGCGGCGACACCATGCGCCAGCATGCCAATGCTGGCCTGGCCAACCCGCGCAAGTGGATCGGCGCCGACATCGAGTGCGATGCCGGCTGCGGCGTGGTGCCGTTCCGCTACCGCGAGCAGAGCTTTGTCAATGCGCTGCAGTGGGTGATCGGCCTGGAGCTGTTCCTGCAGGTCAAGGACCCCTGGCGCGTGGTGCTGACCACCGACCACCCCAATGGCGGCCCGTTCACCAGCTACCCGCACCTGATCCGGCTGCTGATGGACCGCTCCTTCCGGCTGGAGCAACTGGCCAGGCTGCACCCCGAGGTGGCTGCGAACTGCGCACTCAAGGAGATGACCCGCGAGCTGACGCTGGAGGAAATCGCCATCATGACCCGTGCCGGCCCCGCGCGCCTGCTGGGCCTGGCCGACCGCGGCCACCTGCGCCCCGGCGCCGCTGCCGACATTGCTGTCTACAGCCAGGACGGCGACGCCGAACAGCAGTTCACCAACCCGCCACTGGTCTTCAAGGACGGACTGCTGGTCTCGCGTGCCGGCCAGATCGTGGCGCAGCCGGTGGGCGCCACCCACATCGTCGAGCCTGCCTACGACACCGCCATTGCCAAGCGCATCCGCACCGAGGCCGCCGCCCACGGCGGCACGCCGCCGCAGCCGATCAGCCACGACGAGCTGTGCAGTTGCTGCCGCGGCGGGCGCATCCTGCCGGTGGAGTGCCTGGCAGCGGAGGAGGGCGCATGACGGTCGTGATCAACGGCACCGTCATCGACGACGGCTTCGCCGAGGCCTTCCCGATGAAGGCCACCCGCATCCTCATCACCGCGCACAACGCCACCTGGGCGCGCCACGCGGCGGTGGCCGCCAGCGGTTTTGCCACCAGCGTCATCGCCTGCGGCTGCGAGGCCGGCATCGAGCGCGAGCTGGGCCCCGACGAGACCCCCGACGGCCGCCCCGGCGTGGCCGTGCTGCTGTTCGCGATGAGCGGCAAGGAGCTGGTCAAGCAGTTGGAGCGACGGGTCGGCCAGTGCGTGCTGACCTGCCCGACCACAGCCGTCTACGCCGGCATCGACCCTGGCCCCTCGGTCGCCGGATACGGCGACCGGCCCCCCGAGGGGGCGCAGCCCGGCTTGGGGCGGCCCGGCGCCGGGCAGGGCGAAGCGGTCGCCCTGGGCAAGAACCTGCGCTTCTTCGGCGACGGCTGGCAGATCAGCAAGCTGATCGGCGGCAAGCGCTACTGGCGCGTGCCAGTGATGGACGGCGAGTTCGTGGCCGAGGAAACCACCGCTGTGGTCAAGGGCGTGGGTGGCGGCAACCTGCTGCTGCTGGCGCGTGACACCGCCAGCGCGCTGGCCGCCGCGGAGGCCGCCGTGGCTGCAATGCGCGCGGTGCCCGATGTCATCATGCCCTTCCCCGGCGGCGTCGTTCGCTCGGGCTCCAAGGTGGGCAGCAAGTACCCGGCGCTGGGCGCATCCACCAACGACGCCTTCTGCCCCGCACTGACCGGCCTGGCGCGCAGGACCGAGCTGGACGAGCGCGTGGGCAGCGTGATGGAGATCGTCATCGACGGCCTGACCGAGGCCGCGGTGGGCCAGGCCATGCGCGTGGGCATGGGTGCTGCCACCGCGCTGGGCGAACCGGCGGGTCTGCTGCGCATCGCTGCTGGCAACTACGGCGGCAAGCTGGGGCCGTTCCACTTCCACCTGCACAAGCTGCTGCCTGAGGGGAGCGGCGCATGAACCGCTGGCACCTGCACCTGCGTCAAGCCCCTGCGGCACGCCTGGACCTGCGCAGCCTCGGCTCGCACCTGCGCCTGGCGCCCGATGCCGACACCCTGGCCGCGCTGCCGGTGGCCTGCGGCCGCGACCAACTGCCGCTGGGCACGCTGTTCGACATCGCCCCGCTGACCGACGGCGACGCCGACCTGCGCTTCTCAGGCGATCTGTCCCGCGCCGACCGCATCGGCTGGCAGTGGAGCGAAGGCACGCTGGAGGTGAGCGGCCACGCTGGCCACCACCTGGGCACGGCGATGAGCGGCGGCACGGTCCGCATCAGCGGCGATGCGGGCGACGGCGCCGGCGTCGAGATGAGCGGCGGCACGCTGCAGATCGGCGGCAACGCAGGCGACTACCTGGCCAGCACCCTGCCCGGCAGCATGGACGGCATGCGCGGCGGCCTGATCACCGTGGCCGGCTCGGTGGGCGCGCGCTGCGGCGACCGCATGCGCCGGGGCACCGTCGTCGTCCATGGTGACGCGGGCGACTTCCTGGCCTCGCGCATGGTGGCCGGCACCCTGGTCCTGGGGGGACATTGCGGTGACCACCCGGCCTGGGGCATGCGCCGCGGCAGCCTGCTGATGTCGTCGTCGGCGGCGCCGGACCTGGGCCCCTGCTTCGTGGCCGACCACGCCGACCATGCGGTGATCCTGGCGCTGCTGGCGCGCGACCTGGCCCGCCACGGCGGTGCCTGCGCCACG
>JAFLDI010000353.1 GCA_017302485.1 Burkholderiales bacterium
GCCAGCGCCTGCTGGCGCTGGACGACCCGCTGGCACGGCTGCAGGTGGTGCACGCCTTCCTGCAGCAGCAGGGGCTGATCAGCGGCGCAGCAAACGGCTGAGCGGCGCCGGCAGGCCCACCGCATCCAGGTCGGCCGGGCCGATCCAGCGGCCGCCGGGCCAGCGCTGTTGCAGCTCATCGGCCGAGGGCGCCGCGCCGCTGAAGCGGAACTGCCAGGGCGTGATGACCAGGTCGCGGTGGGTCAGCACATGGGTGAAGGTGTCGCCCTGGGTGGCGCTGCCGGCCCAGCCCTGCACCGAGGCCTGTGCCTCGGCCACATCGGCGCATTCGGGCAGGCTCCACAGTCCGGCCCACACGCCACGCGCGGGCCGCTGCAGCAGCCAATGGGCGCCGTCGGCGCGGCGAAGCCACAGCCAGGTCATCTCCACCCGCTTGCGCTTGAGCTTGCGGGTCTTGCGCGGGAACTCGGCGATGCGGTCCTCCGCCCGGGCACGACAGGCGGCCTGCAACGGGCAGTCGGCGCAGCGCGGCTGGCGCTGGCTGCACAGCGTGGCGCCCAGGTCCATCAGGCCCTGGGTATAGGCCGGCATGTCCTGGCCTTGAGCCGGCAGCAGGGCCTGGGCCTGCGCCCACAGGGCGCGCTCGACGCGGGCATCGGCCAGGTCGCCCTCGAAGGCCAGCACGCGGGTGAGCACGCGCTTGACGTTGCCGTCCAGGATGGGCACGCGCTCGTCCCAGCAGAAGGCGGCGATGGCCGCGGCGGTGCTGCGGCCGATGCCGGGCAGCTCCTGCAGCGCCTGGGCGCTGCGCGGAAAGGTGCCGCCGTGCTGCGCCATCACCTGCTGCGCGCAGCGGTGCAGGTGGCGGGCGCGGCTGTAGTAGCCCAGGCCGGCCCACAGCGCAAGCACGTCGTCCAGCGGCGCGGCGGCCAGTGCGGCCACCTCGGGAAAGCGCTGCAGGAAGCGCTCGTAGTAGCCCAGCACGGTGCTGACCTGGGTCTGCTGCAGCATGATTTCGGAGAGCCACACGCGGTACGGGTCGCGCGTGGCCTGCCAGGGCAGCGCGTGGCGGCCGTGGGTGAGCTGCCAGGCCACCAGCGGGCTGGCGATGTCAGGCAACAGCGGCTTCACGCGCGGCGTGATGGGGGCAGCGCGCCGTCACTGCGCACCAGCGTCAGCGGGCTGCGGCCGGTGGTCGGGAACAGCGAGGCCGGGCCGCGCTCGGCGCGCCGGCGCACCGCGGCGCCCAGGTTGTACGCCTGGTCGACCTGCGACAGCAGGCGCTGGTCCTGGGTTTCGACCTCGGCCAGCCGGCGCTCCAGCTCACCGGTGGCCTGCAGGATGCGCTCCAGCGCCTCGGCACGGCGCTTGAAACTGCGACGGCGCTCGCGGTACTGGCTGTCGATCATCGTGGATGCCGACTGGTTCCAGGCCTCGACCTCGGACTGCGCGGTCTCGAACACCGTGCGCAGCTTGGACACCAGCATGCGCTGCAATTGCTCATTGAAGCCGTCCTGCGTCATGCGCACGATGCGGGTGACGCCGAAGTAGCGCGCGTAGCCGCGCTCGATGAGCTGCAGCTCCTCGCGGAACACCGCCAGATCGGGCGCGGGTTCCAGCGCCAGCGAAAAGCCGAACTCGGCATTGAGCTGGCCGAACGAGGCCTCGAGCATCTGGCCGATCTCGGTGCAGTCGTGGGCGGCCTTGTCGATGTGGCCCACCAGGCGCTCGCACAGCTCACTGAAGGCCGAGCGGGCGCGCAGGTTGAACCAGCTGCTGCCCAGGGTCTGCTGCAGCGCGTTGACGGCCTCGCGCACGCGCTCGCTGGACAGCGAACGCAAGGCGCTGCGCAGCATGCGCGCATGCACCGCGCGCAGCGCCGACAGGCGGGCGGTGCAGCGCTCGAATTCGGCGGTGTCGGCGCGCACGCGGGTGAGCATCTGGTTGACACGGCCCTGGCTCTTGCCGCGCAGGCCGCGCAGCTCCAGCATCTGCTCGGCGTTGTGCCGGCGCTGGTCGCGCAGGCGGCGCGTGGCGTGCTCCAGCAGCGACTGCACGCCGCCGATCACCGTCTTGCCCAGCAACTGCTGGCGCTGCGGCAGCAGGCTTTGCGTGAGCGCGGCTTCCAGCGCCGGCAGGCGGCTGGCGGCCAGGCGGTCGGCGTCGCCCTCCAGGCGGGCGGTCAAGGCCATGCGCGCCGAGACCGGGAAGACGCGATCACGCTCGATGTGCAGGGTCTCGGCGGTGGTGCTGCACTGGCGCTCGATGGCGGCCTCGCGGTCTTCCTCGGTGGCCAGTGGGTCGGCCAGGGTGTCGACCTTGTTGAGCACCACGAAGCAGCTCAGGCCCTGGCCGCCCAGGTGCTGGGTCCAGACATCCAGATCGGAGCGGGTGACGCCAGTATCGGCGCCCAGCACGAAGAGCGCGGCGTGCGCGCTGGGCAGCAGGCCCAGGGTCAGCTCAGGCTCGGCACCGATGGCGTTCAGGCCGGGGGTGTCCACCACCACCAGGCCGCGTTGCAGCAGCGGGTGCGGGAAGTTGATGATGGCGTGGCGCCAGGCCGGCACCTCGACCTGGCCGTCCGGGCCGACGGGCGGGTTGTCGGCGCCAATTTCATCGGACCACAGGCCCAGGGCACGCGCCTGATCGACGCTGACGTGTCGGGTGGCGGTGACCTCGACCACGGCACGCGAGAGAGCCGCCATGTCGGCCGGATCGAGCTGCACGCGGTGCCAACGCTCGCGCTGCTGGCGCCACTCGGCCAGCGAGGTGCCCTCGCGGCGGGTGTCTATCGGCAGCAGGTCCAGCGTGGGCAGCTCCTGCTCGTCCCAACTGAGCTCCACAGGGCACATGGTGGTGCGCCCCGGCGTGGCCGGCAGCACGCGCTGGCCGGCATCGGCAAAGAAGATGGCGTTGATCAGCTCGCTCTTGCCACGCGAGAACTCGGCGACGAAGGCCACCACCAGCTTGTCGGTGGAGAGCCGCTGACGCAGCGACTGCGCGGTCTGCAACGCCGAGGCCGACAGCAGCTCGCCCTCGGTCAGGAAGCGGGTCAGCGCGGCCAGGTCGCCTTCCAGCGCCAGTCGCCAGTCGGTCAGGGCATCGAGACCCGGCACCAGCAGGGGCTGCAGGGCGCTCGGGTCGGTGTCCGGGGCGGTGTGGGGCGGCTTCACGGTCAGGCGTGGATCGTATCAGCGCCGCTGGCAGCCGGGGCAGTAATAGGTGGCTCGCTGGCCCTGCACCAGCCGGCGTATCGCGTGGCCGCAACGCCGGCAGGCCTCGCCCTCGCGGCCGTAGACACGCACCGCCTGCTGGTACTGGCCGACGCTGCCATGGGCATCTCTGAAGTCCCTGAGGGTGGAGCCACCGGCCTCGATGGCCTCGGCCAGCACCTGACGTACTGCGGCCAGCAGGCGCGCGGCGCGCACCGGGCCGATGCGGTCACAGGGCGTGCGGGGGTCGATGCCGGCCTCGAACAGCGCGTCACTGGCGTAGATGTTGCCCGCGCCCACCACCAGCTCACCCGACAGCAAGGCCGGCTTGACCGGGCCGCGACGCGTTCTCAGCGCAGCCAGGAAGCGGGCATCCGTGAGCGTCTCGTCGAAGGGCTCGGGACCCAGTCCGGAGAGCAGCCTGGCCGCCGGGTCCACCTGCAAGGAGGCCGACCACACCACCGCACCAAAGCGGCGCGGGTCGGTCAGGCGCAGCAGGCCGCGGTCGGTGCGCAGGTCGACGTGGTCATGTACACCGGCCGAGTTGCTGGCGTGCGGCCCGCTCAGCCAGGCCAGCGAGCCCGACATGCCCAGGTGCCACAGCAGCACGCCCGCCGCGCCTCCGTCCGGAGCGAGCAGAGGCATCAGGAGGTATTTGCCGCGCCGCTGCAGGGCGCCGATGCGACACGCCGTCAAGGCCTCGGGGGCGCAGCCCATGCGGGAGGTGGTGTTCGATCAGATACTGCCATTTCTGGAGCGTTTTAATACTTTAGAGGCCGTTTATGAACATGCAATGGAGATGCACAGGATAAGAGATACAGATGAGTTTGCATTATCACGCT
>JAFLDI010000354.1 GCA_017302485.1 Burkholderiales bacterium
CGTTCTTTGTTTTTTCCTTGGAGCCCTGCATGAAGTCCTACGGATCCTTGTTCCCCCGCACCGCTCTGGCGGTCGCCGTTGCCCTGGTGGCTGCCGCGCCGGCGATGGCGCAGAACACCACCGCCGCCGTGTCCGGCCGCGTCACCACGCCCGACGGCAAGCCGGTGGCGGGTGCCACGGTGGTGGTGCTTCACCGCGAGTCGGGCTCCTCCAACACCCTGACCACCGACGCCGAAGGCCGCTACAACGCACGTGGCCTGCGTGCTGGCGGCCCCTACACCATCACGGTGAGCAAGGGTGCCGACCGCTCGGCGAACGACGACGTCTACCTGCTGCTGGCCGAGACCACCGAAGTGGATCTGCGCCTCGGCGCGGTGCAGGCGCTGGAGCAGGTGGTGGTGACCGGTTCGGGCAGCGGGACCTTCAAGTCCACGACGATGGGTTCGGGCACGCAACTGGGCCGCGCGGAGTTGGATTCCTACGCTTCTATCAACCGCAACCTGCAAGACTACGCCCGGTCTGACCCGCGCCTGTCGCAGACCGACAAGGACCGCGGTGAGATTTCCGCAGCTGGCCAAAACAGCCGCTACAACTCGATCACCATCGACGGCGTGCGCGTCAGCGACACCTTCGGCCTGGAAGCCAACGGCCTGCCGACCATCAAGCAGCCGATCAGCATCGACGCCATCCAGGCGGTGCAGGTCAACATCAGCAATTACGACGTCACCCAGCAGGGTTACACCGGCGCCAACATCAACGCCGTCACCAAGTCGGGTACCAACTCCCTGAAGGGCTCGGTCTACTACGTCTACCGCGACGCCAACATGGCGGGCGATCGCTTCCTGCGCCGCCCTGACCGCTTCGTGCGCTCCGGTCCGTTCGTGGACAGCACCACCGGCGTCACGCTCGGCGGTCCGATCATCAAGGACACCCTGTTCTTCTTCGCCAGCTACGAGGAGCTGAAGAGCAATCGCAACACCCCGACCTTCGGCCCCATCGGATCCGGTCTCCAACCGGTCGGTATCACCCAGGCACAGATCGACGCCGCGCGCGCCGCCGCCACCGCCAAGGGCTTTGACATCGGCACCTTCAGCACCGCCGGCGACCTGAGCGTGAAGGACACTTTGCTGAAGCTGGACTGGAACATCAGCGAGGCGCATCGCTTCAGCGTGCGCTACAACAAGACCGACGAAGCCAACCCGATCTTCCCGGGCTTCTCGTCGACCACCTTCTCGCTGAGCTCGCGCAACTACATCACCTCGAAGTCCATCGAGTCGACCGTGGCGCAGCTGAACTCGGACTGGAGCGACAGCTTCAATACCGAGCTGAAGGTCTCGCGTCGTGACTACGTCAGCCAGCCGCTGACGAACAGCAACCTCCCGGAAATCCAGCTGGTCTTCACCAGCGCGGCACCGGCTGGTACGGCCACCGGCAACCGCACGCTGCGCTTCGGCACCGAAGAGACCCGTCACTTCAATTACCTGGAGACGAAGACCGACAACGTCTACCTGGCGGGCAACCTGTTCCTCGACGACCACGAGATCAAGGCCGGCGTGGACTTCGAGCGCAACGACATCTTCAATGCCTTCGTTCGCCGCGCCAAGGGCCAGTACACCTTCCAGGGCGCCGACCCGGTGGCGCTGTTCATCGCCAACAACCCGACCGCTTACCGCGTCCAAGTGCCCAAGGCTGGCTTCACGCTGAATGACGCGGCGGCCAACATGAGCTTCGACAACCTGGGCCTGTTCGTGCAGGACACCTGGAAGCTGAGCAAGAAGCTGTCGCTGATGGGCGGTCTGCGCATCGACAGCATCAGCACCGGCAACGCCCCAGTGCACAACCCGACGGCGCAGGCCGCCTTCGGCTACGACAACCGTCAGACCGTCGACGGCGAGAAGCTGGTGCAGCCGCGCTTCGGCTTCAACTACGCGTTCGATCAGGTGGACAAGCGCAAGTCGCAAGTGCGCGGCGGCGTGGGCCTGTTCCAGGGAAGTGCCGCCACGGTCTGGCTGGCCAACCCCTACCAGAACACCGGCATGGTGGTGAACGACTTCAGCTGCTCGGGCACCGGCGCCACCGCTTGCCCGCCCGGCCTGTTCACCGCCAACCCGAACAACCCGTCGACCGTGCCGGGCGCGGCCACCGCCAACGTGGACTTCCTGGCTCCTGGCACCAGCCAGCCCTCGGTCTACAAGGCCAACATCGCTTATGACGTGGAACCGCCCTGGAACGGCATGGAGTTCTTCGCCGAGTGGATCCACACCAAGGTGAAGCAAGGCCTGGCCTACCGCCACCTGAACCTCGGCGCGCCCACCGGCACCGCCGCAGGCGACGGACGTGAGATCTTCTGGGCCGGCGGCGGCCTGAACCCGGCTTGCTGGGACGGCAACCAGAACCCGCTGACCAGCGGTGGCTGCTCGGGCACCAGCAATGTGGCCACCTTGCGCACTCGCTCCCGCGCCAACGCCAATGCCAACTTCGCCGATGTGACCGTCATCGAAGGCACCGACAAGGGCGTGGGCAATGCCTTGACCCTGTCGCTGCGCCAGAACCTGCGTCAACTGGGCGTGAGTTGGAGCGCGGCCTACACGCGCACGGCGGCCACCGAAGTCAGCCCGCTGACCTCGTCCACTGCCACCTCTCAATGGGCCAATCGCGCCATCTACAACGCCAACGAGGTGGTGGCGGCCAACTCCGGTTCGTTGATTCGCAACCGCTTCAATGCCTCGGTGCGTTGGTCCAAGTCCCTGTTCGACAGCAAGCACAAGACCAGCGTGGGCCTGTTCTACGAGGGCCGTGAGGGCCGTCCGTACAGCTGGACCTTCAATAACGACATGAACGGCGACAACATCGCCGGCAATGACCTGCTGTACATCCCGAAGGGTCCGGGCTCGGGTGAAGTGCTGTTCCGCCTGCCGGGCGCCGGCGGCAACTCGGCCGCCAATGCCGCTGCGGCCGAAGCCAAGTTCTGGAGCATCGTGGATGCCGAACAGGGCCTGCGCAAGGCCAAGGGCGGCGTGGTGGCGCGCAACTCGGCATTCAGCAAGTTCCAGAATCAGTTCGACCTGCGCCTGAGCCAGGAAGTCCCGGGCATCTTCAACGGCCACAAGGGCACGCTGAGTCTGGACGTGCTGAACTTCGGCAACATGCTGAACAAGCGCTGGGGCCGCATCGAAGAAACCACCTTCCAGGACAACGGCGGTGGCATGTCGCGCCGTTGGATCAACTATGCAGGTACGCAAGACGGCAAGATGATCTACTCGGTCAACGACCCGTTCACGCTGGATGTGAAGAACAACCGCGGCGAATCGGCCTGGGCCGTGCAGATCACCGCCCGCTACGAGTTCTGATTCTGGTCACGGCGCTCAAGCGCCGGTGTCCTCAAGGCCCGCCAATGGCGGGCCTTTTTCATGCCCGCGCGCCGAATACCGCCGTGCCGATGCGCAGCATGGTGCTGCCGGCCGCAACGGCTGCCTCCAGGTCTTCGCTCATGCCCATGCTGAGCGTGTCCATGCCCGGCTGCAGCAGTGCGGCCAGGCGCGCATGGGCTTCGAGGTCGCCTGGGGCGGGAATGCTCATCAGCCCGCGCAGGCGCAGGTTCGGTAGCCGCCGTACCGTTGCGGCCAGCGTCGGCACCTCGCTCGGTGCCACGCCGCGCTTGCTGTCTTCCCGGCTGATGTTGACCTGAATACAGACTTGCAGCGGCGCGAGGCTGGGCGGGCGCTGGGAGCTGAGGCGCTGCGCCAGCTTGAGGCTGTCGACGCTGTGCACCCAGTCGAAGCCCTCGGCCACGGCGCGAGACTTGTTGCTCTGCAGCGGGCCGATGAAGTGCCACACCAGCTGCGAGCGCAGATCGGCCAGTTGCTCCAACTTGGCGAGCGCCTCCTGCACATAGTTCTCTCCGAAGTGCCGCTCGCCCAGGCTTGCGGCTTCGCGGATGGCGCTGGCCGGCTGCGTCTTGCTCACGCAGACGAGCTGCAGACTGGATGGATCTCGCCGGGCGCTTTGGCAGGCTGCCTGCATTCGGGCATGCACGGCATGCAGACGGGTT
>JAFLDI010000355.1 GCA_017302485.1 Burkholderiales bacterium
GGCGTGGCGCCCGGGGCCCGCATCGTGCCGGTGCGCGCGCTGGGCTGCGGTGGCGGCTACACCTCGGACATTGCCGATGCGATCGCCTGGTCGGCCGGCGTCAGCGTCAGCGGCGCCACCGACAACGCCCACCCGGCGCGGGTGCTGAACCTGTCGCTGGGCGGCCAGGGCAGCTGCAGCATCACCACCCAGAACGCCATCGACGCGGCACGCGCCCGCGGCGCCGTGGTGGTGGTGGCCGCCGGCAACTCGAACGCCGACGTGGCCCGCTTCAACCCGGCCAACTGCCGGGGCGTGATCACCGTGGCCGCCACCGGACCCACCGGACGTCGGGCCCCGTATTCCAACAAGGGCACGGCGGTCGATGTGTCCGCCCCGGGGGGCGACATGCGGCTGGGCGCCAGCGCCGGCATCCTGTCCACCCTCAACGACGGCACCGTCGACCCGGGCAACGACAGCCACGACTGGTACCAGGGCACCTCGATGGCCACGCCGCACGTGGCCGGCGTGGCCGCGCTGATGCTGGCGCGTGATCCCGGCCTGGCCCCCGACGACGTCGAAGCCCTGATCAAGAGCGCGGCGCGCGCCTTCCCGGCCACCTGCACCGGCTGCGGCCGGGGCATCGTCGATGCCGGCCGGGTGGTGGCGGCCGTCCCCTTGGGTGCCAGCCAGGCCACCGAGCTGGCGGAGGTCGAGTCCAACAGCAAGCTGGGCACCGCCCAGGTGCTGGCGTCCCTGCCGGTGCGCCTTCGGGCGACGATTGCCAGCAAGGCCGACCAGGACCACTACCAGGTGGTGATCGCCCCGGGCGCCACGCTGGCGGCGCGCCTGCTGCCCAACCCGGGATCGAACTACGACCTGTCGCTGCGCACCCCCAAGGGCGTGGTCAAGGCCAGCAGCAGCAAGGCGGCCGGTCTGTCCGACCGCATCAACTGGCAGAACAAGGGCAGCCAGGCGGTGACCCTGATCCTGCGCGTGGCGCGCGTCAGCGGCAGCGTGGGCGAGGCCGGCACCTATTCGCTCGAGGTGGCGACGCTCTGAGGCCGCCGCGCCGCTGGCCTACATCCCCTTGAACAGGTGGGTGTAGCTGCGGCTGACCTCGAGCTTCTGCGGGTGGCCCTTGACGGCCACGATCTGGCGGCCGCGGAAGTCGCGGGTGACCGAGGCGATGGCCGACACCGCGACCAGCGTGGAGCGGTGGATCTGCCAGAAGCGCTCGGGGTCCAGCTCGTCGATCAGCTCCTTGATGGGCTTGCGGATCAGGGCCTCCACCGTGGCGGTCTGCACGCGCGTGTACTTCTCGTCGCTGACGAAGAACAGCACCTCGTCGACCGGGATCATCTGGATGGCCTGGCCGACGCTGGCCTGGATCCACTTGAGATAGCTCGGTGGCTTGGCCGGCAACCCGCCCACGCCCTGGGCGCTGAGGCGGTGCAGCAACTGCTGCAGGGGCTGGGCGGGCGCGTCGCTGCCGGGGTCGGTGTCGCTCTGGCGGGCGGCCAGACGGCGCTGCAGGCGCTCGACGGTGAGGCGCAGGCGCTCACGCTCGGCAGGCTTGAGCACGTAGTCGGCGGCGCCCTGCTCGAAGGCCTCGACCGCATACTGGTCGTAGGCGGTGATGAAGACGATCTCGGGCAGCAACTCATCATCGCCCACCGCCATCTGGGCAATCTGGCGGGCCGCCTCGACGCCGGTCATGCCGGGCATGCGGATGTCCAGGAAGACCACGTCGGGGCGGTGCTGGTCGACCAGCTCCACCGCCTCGGCGCCGTTCTTGGCTTCGGCCACCACCTGCAGTGCGGGCCAGGCCTCGGCCAGGCGGGCACGCAGCTGGTCGCGCATCAGTCGTTCGTCGTCGGCCAGCACGGCCTTGGGGGCTTGGGGCGTGTTCATGCCGGAATGCTACGTGCCGGACGAATCGCCCGCCACAGGGCCCATCCCAGCAGCCACAGTGGCGACAGCAGCAGCGCCAGCACCGCGCCCATCACCGCCAGCGGCAGGCCCACGCCGGCCAGCAGGACCACCACCACCACGGCCGCCGCCGCCAGCAGGGCCAGCGGCACCGCCACCAGCACCACGGCCAGCGTGCCCAGGGCCAGCAGACCGCCGATGCCGGCCAGCACCACCTGATGCGCCGGCGGCAGCGGGCCGGAGGGCTTGAACTGGATCTCTTCGCCGTTGACCACCACCTGGATCAGCGATTGGGGACCCTCCAGCATCGTCACCCAGGCCGCGGCGAAGATGCCCACCACGCTGACCAGCGTCAGCGCCAGCAGCCACCAGCCAACGCGCACCGCACCGGTCTGCGCCTGACGAGCATTCATGGGGGTGCTCATGCCTTGTCTCCTTCGCCCTGGGCGGCGTGACCGACGCTGCGGTAGGGCACGGTGATGGTGACGATGGTGCCCCCCGCCGGGTTGGCTGCCACGGTCAGCGAGGCCTTGTGGCCGTGCAGCAGCTTGAGCCGCTCGCGGATGTTGTCCAGCCCGACACCGGTGCCGGCGGTGGCGGCGTTGCCGAAGCCCACGCCGGTGTCGGTCACGCTGACCGCCAGCTGCCCGTGGACGATCTCGGCCTTGACGCGCAGGCTGCCGCCCTCGGGCTTGGGCTCCAGGCCGTGGCGGATCGCGTTCTCGACCAGGGTCTGAATCATCATCGACGGGAACTCGGCCGACAGCAGGCCGTCGGGCACGTCGATCTGCGCGTCCAGGCGCTCTTCCATGCGCACCTTCAGGATCTCGACATAGGGCCGCACCACCGCCAGCTCGCGGCCCAGGTCGCGGGCGGCGCCATCGCCGGTCTCGCGCATCGTGGGCATGCTGGCGCGCAGCAGGGCGATCAGGTTCTTCTGCATCTGGCTGGCGCGGGCCGGGTCGGTCTCGATCAGGTGGTCGATCGAGGCCAGCGTGTTGAACAGGAAGTGCGGCTCGACCTGGGCCTGCATGGCGGCCATGCGGGCTTCCACCACCTGGCGCTTGAGAGACTCGGCCTCGGCGGTCTCGGTGGCCTGGGCGGCCTTGACCTCGGCCTGCAGACGGCCCTTGTAGGTGATCTTCAGCACCACCGAGGCCAGGATCCACAGCAGCGCCAGCTGGGGCAGCGACTCGCCATAGCTGACGGTGCGCCGCTCGATGCGCGGTCGGCCGCCCAGGTCAATCGCCGCCTGGCGGGCGTCTTCGGCCGCCTCGCGGGCGTCGTTCTCGGCCTCGACCGCGTCGAGGATGGCCTGGCGGGCCTCCTCCACTGCGTCGCGCACGTCCTCGGCGTCGGCACCCGGTGGCAGCTGGATGCGGACGCCGCGCTCACCGGCGCTGATCCGGACCTCTTCATGCGTCTCGGTCGATGCCGACGAGGCCGCGCCCGAGGCCGCCGAAGCTGCCTCGGACGCCGCCGACGCCGCAGAGGCCGCCGGCTTGGCCGGACGGATGCGGATGCCGCCGGCGCCGATCTCGATGTCCACTCCGCGGCTCTCGCTGCCGGATCCGGTGGCCCCCTTCTCGATATGGATCAAGGGCTTGGACGGCTTGGGGGGCTTGGGCGGGCTGGGCGAGCGTGGCACGTCGGGGGCGTCGATCTCGACCGTCTCGGTGTAGTGCCAGCTGAAGGGCGGCAGCTCTTTCAGGATGGCCATTCCCACCAGCAGCGCCACGGCCAGCACGATGAAACGGCCCCAGCTGATGCTGGCCAGCCAGGTGCCGTAGGCATGGAAGGCACGCACGGCGCCATCGGCAAAGCGGCGCGCCACGGGGCGCAGGTCGGAGGAGGCGGTGGGGGTGGCGTTCATGGTCGTGTGGGCTCTTAGGGCACGCTCACTGTAGGGGCCGCCCCGGCACGGTGCGACAAGCGTGTGACAGGCCGTGGACTGGCCGGGATGAACTGCAGACGATGGCGACAGGCCGGGGCGTCTGGGCGCGGCTCAGCGACGCTCCACCAGCACCGGCACCAGTTGCAGCGCCTCGCGCACCCGTTGCGCCGCACTGCGGGCCTCCTCGCGCGTGGGGTAGGGGCCGGCCTGCAGGCGGTGCAGCGCGCCCTC
>JAFLDI010000356.1 GCA_017302485.1 Burkholderiales bacterium
TCGGCGAAGGCGGCGTTGAAGCGGCGCAGGCTGCCAAAGCCGCTGGCCGCCGCCACCTGGGTGACCGGCAGCGTGGTGTCTGTCAGCAGGCGCTTGGCCAGCAACAGGCGCTGGGTGGTCTGCCAGTCGATCGGGCTGACCCCCAGGTGGGCATGGAAGATGCGGCGCAGGTGGCGCTCGGTGATGCCCAGGCGCTCCGCAATGGCAGGCAGCGAGGGCGATTCACCCACCGCCACGGCATGGCTGATCAGCCGAGCACCGGCCTCGGCCAGGCTGCGCGCGGCATCGGCGCCGGACAGGCCCGGCGCCTGCTCTGGACGGCAGCGAAGGCAGGGGCGAAAGCCCGCCTGCTCGGCGGCTGCGGCATGACCGAAGAATCGGCAGTTCTCGCGCCGGGGCAGACGCACTCGGCACACCGGCCGGCAGTAGATGCCGGTGCTGGTGACACCGACGAAGAAGCGGCCGTCAAAGCGTGCATCGTGGGCCTGCAGCGCGCGGTAGGCGCTGTCATCGTCGAACGGTTGGGGGGCTGGCATGGTCCCATGCTAGCCTCGCTGGGGTAACGCGCTGGCCGTTTTCGGACCTGTGCCTGACCCTACATGGCCTTGAACAGGTGCACATAGGCCCGCGACACCGGCAGTTCGGTGTCATGGCCGCGCATGCGCACGCGCAGGCGGCTGACCTCATCGCGCCGCGCGCCGTCCAGGTGCCGCAGGTTGATCAGCGTGGAGCGGTGGATCTGCCAGAACTGCTGCGGGTCGAGCTGTTGGGCCAGCTCACTGATCGGGGTGCGGATCAGGTACTCGCGAGAGACGGTCTGCACCACGGTGTACTTCTCGTCGGCGCGAAAGAACAGCACATCGTCGACGGCCACCTGCTGGGTCCATTCGCCCTGGCTGGCGCGCACCCAGCGCAGCGGGGTGGCGGGCGCGGCAGCGGGCTGCAGCTGACCCAAGGCCTGGGCCATGCGCGAATCATCGGCGACGGGCTGGCGCACGGCCTCTTTCAGCCGGGCCACGCTGCGGGCCAGTCGCTCGACGGTGACCGGCTTGACCAGGTAGTCCAGGGCCGCGGCGTCAAAGGCCTGCAGGGCGAACTCGTCGTAGGCGGTGACAAAGACCACCCGTGTCGCGCACTCGATGCCCTGGGCCACCTCCAGGCCGGTGAGTCCGGGCATGCGGATGTCCAGAAAGGCCAGGTCGGGCTGCAGGGCTTCGATCTGCTGGGCGGCCTCGGGGCCATTGCGGCACTGGGCAACGATCTGCATCCCGGGCCATTGGGTGGCCAGCATCTCGGCCAAGTGGCGCAGCAGGTGGGGTTCGTCGTCGGCGATCAGGGCGGTGGGCATGGTGCTCAGTGCTGTAGTGAGGCAGGCAAGGGCAGGCGCAGCTCGGCGCGCCCGCCGCTGGGGTCGCGCGGCAGCAGGTGCAGCGGCGCCGCGTCGCCCCAGGCCTGCTGCAGGCGTTCGCGCACATTCTGCAGGGCGCTGCGCTGACCGGGCTGGCGTGTCTGTGTGTGCTCGCACAGTCCCAGGCCATCGTCCAGCACGCTCAGCACCAACTCGTCGCCTTGCCGCTCGGCCTGAACCAGCACCTCGCCGCCGTCCACCTGGGGCTCCAGACCGTGGTGGATCGCGTTCTCGACCAGTGGTTGCAGCAGCAGTGGCGGCAACGGCAGTGTCGCCAGCTCGGCCGGGATGTCGATGCGCCAGCGCAGGCGCTCCTCCATGCGCAGGCCCAGCACCCGCAGGTAGGCCTCCAGCAGCCGTTGCTCATCGGCCAATGTGTGCTGTTCGGCGCGCAAGCCGCCGAAGGAGGAGCGCAGGTAGTCGACAAAGGCCTCCAGCATGCCGCGTGCCCGCGGCGGGTCGGCCTCCAGCAGGCTCAGCACATTGGCCAGGGTGTTGAACAGGAAATGCGGCTCGATCTGGCCCTGCAGCAGTTTCAGCCGGGCTTCGGTGGCGCGCCGCTCGGCCACCTCTATGCGGCGACGGTTCTCCAGGTACAGCCAGTGCAGGCCCGACACCAGCACCAGCACCACCAGCCAACTCATGCTGACATTGGTGGGCGAGCCACCGCTGTCGAACCAGGTCAGGCGGTAGCCGGCCAGCCACACTCCCAGGGGCCAGGACCAGAGCGTGCCGCCCATGGCGATGGCCGTGGCCACCCAGGCGCGGCGCCGGCTCGGCCAGGCGCGCCAGCGCGCCTGGCCGATCAGCCCGGTCATGACATCGAAGCTCAGGTGAATGCCGGCGGCGACCACCGCCGAGATCAGCAGATTCGTGCCATAGGTCCGGCGCCAGGCCGTGGGATTGGTCCAGACCCGCGCGTCCTCGGCGCCTGCGAAGGCCAGCACCGTGAACACCAGGGCCACGCCCATGGCGAACAGGCCCGTCCAGACCCATTGCAGCCACAGCGGGCCCGCACGGTGCATGTCGCTGTCGGACCAGGCGCGCCAGGAGCGCCGAAGAAGGTCTTTGCTGAGTGTCATGGCGACAGTCTAGGCAGCTTGCAGCGGCCGATCGAGGAGTGGATCGACGAATCGACAGCCCGGCGGACGAATCGACAGCCGAGGGCCCTGGCATCCAACTTGCTGACGGGGCGAGCGGCCCGCCTCTCTACAATGGCCGCCATCCCCCTCAGCCACGACCACCCCACCATGCACGTCCACGCCTCCGTTTTCAAGGCCTATGACATCCGCGGCATCGTCGGCCAGACGATCGACGAGACCTTTGCCGAGCACCTGGGCCGCGCCTTCGGCACCGAAGCCGTTCGGGCAGGCGAGAAGGCCGTGGTGGTGGGCCGTGATGGCCGCCTCTCCGGCCCGGGTCTGGCTGCCGCGCTGATCCGCGGGCTGGCATCGACCGGTCTGGATGTGGTGGACATCGGTGCCGTCACCACACCGATGACCTACTACGTGGCCGCCACCCGCGGCGCCCACGGCTGCAACAGCGGCATCCAGGTCACCGGCAGCCACAACCCCAAGGACTGGAACGGTTTCAAGATGGTGCTGGCCGGCCGCGCCATCTACGGCGACGAGATCCAGGGCCTGCGCCAGCGCATCGAGGCCGAGGACTACGCCTGCGGCCCGGGCCGCATGGCCGCGATGGACATCGTGCCCGAGTATGCCCACCGCATCACCAGCGACTGCCGGCTCGCCCGGCCGATGAAGATCGTCGTCGACTCGGGCAATGGCATCCCGGGCGCCAGCGCCCCGGCCATCCTGCGCGCGCTGGGTTGCGAGGTGATCGACCTGTACTCCAAGGTCGATGGGGACTTCCCCAACCACCACCCCGACCCGTCCAAGCCCGAAAACCTGGCCGATCTGGTCAAGGTGGTGCATGCCACCGATGCCGAGCTGGGCCTGGCCTTCGATGGCGATGGCGACCGCCTGGGCGTGGTCACCAAGGATGGCCAGATCATCTACCCCGACCGCCAACTGATCCTGTTCGCGCGCGACATCCTGCAGCGGGTGAAGGGCGGCACCGTGATCTTCGACGTCAAGTGCACCCAGCGTCTGGCGCCGGCGATCCGTGAGGCCGGCGGCGTGCCGCTGATGTGGAAGACCGGCCACTCGCTGGTCAAGGCCAAGCTCAAGGAGACCGGCGCGCCCATCGCCGGCGAGATGAGCGGCCACATGTTCTTCAAGGAGCGCTGGTACGGCTTCGATGATGGCATGTACACGGCGGCCCGCCTGCTCGAGATCCTGTCGCGCCACGATGACCCCAGCGCCGTGCTCAACGCCCTGCCCACCAGCCACAACACGCCTGAGCTGAACGTGGCCTGCGCCGAAGGCGAGCCCCACCGCCTGATTGCCGAGTTGCAGGCCAGCGCGCAGTTCCCTGGCGCCGAGGTCTCGACCACCGACGGCCTGCGCGCCGACTACCCGGACGGCTTCGGCCTGATCCGCGCGTCCAACACCACGCCGGTGCTGGTGATGCGCTTCGAGGGCCAC
>JAFLDI010000357.1 GCA_017302485.1 Burkholderiales bacterium
GCCAAGCAGGGCATGGAGCAGGACCGCAGCCAGCGCTTCACCTCCGCCACCGGCGAGGGCTACAAGCACAGGTCGGCTAGCTAGAGGGGAGCGCACTGGAGCAAGGGCAGCCTGCGCAGCCACAGGGGCACTCGCTTGCCTGGGCGGTTGTCCTTGAGGGTGTTGCTGTTTGCTGCAAGGGACGCGAGCCTGGGCTCAAATCCACATGCATGTATTCTCGACTCATGTTCAAGTTTGCATTAAAAATAGCATCGTCTGGCGCCCGCGCAGCGGCTTTCTCGAACAACTGCTGAGCTGCTTGGAGCTCGCCGAGTTGAAGTTGTGCCTCAGCCGCAACCGCATAGGTCTCGCCGACGACGGTCTTGCGCTCAAGCAGCGGGCGCAACGCGACCAAGGCGCGCTGCGCTTCGCCCACGCGCAAGAAGCTGCGCGCCAGAAGCAGGCGCACGCTGTCCTTGGCGTCGGCGTCAAGCGCCGCCTTGCCAAGCAAACGCGAAGCTTCGAGAAAAGCACCGCCCTGATAGGCCACGGCGCCAGCGAGCAACTGAGCCCGGGGCTCATCCGGCATGGCCTTGAGCAACTGTTGCGACAACTCTAGAGCCTTCTTCTGATCGCCCTCCTGACTCGCCAGCAAGACGGCGCAGTAAAGGGTAGCCGGCTGCTTCGGGTGCTGCGACTGCATCTTGCGGAGCATCGTGCGCGCCTCGGCCAGACGGTTCTCCCTCACATCGATCGAGAACAGGGCAGCCATCGCCGAGACGTTGTTCGCTTCCTTCTCCAGCACTGCCTGGTACGCAGCCCGCACTTGCTCAACGGGCTGCTCGAAGCCAGCCCGGAGCTCGGCACGCATGAGAAGAGCAGGCACGGAGTCTGGGTTGCGGGACACCACTTCTTCCACCCTCTTGAGAGAGGGCTCTGCGCCTTGCTCGATCGCCAGCAGACGCACCATGACCAACTCTGCAGCGACGTTTCCAGGGTCCACTCGTAGCGCCTCGCGGGCCGCGTCCTCGGCTTGCCGAAGTTTTCCCTTCAAACCATAGGCGGTGGCCAGAATACCCTTGACCTGCGCCTGCGCGGCCGGTCGCTTGAGTTCTGTATCCGCGTGCTCGGCAATCAACCGGTCCCAGTCGCGCCGATACAGCATGACGGTGACCAGCATGGGCACCGCTTCATCGGCATCCGCGCCAGCGGCCAAAGCTTTCTGCAACTCGATCTGCGCACCGTTCAGGTCACCCATGCGCAGCAGCGTCCTAGACAGTAACATCCTTGCGCCATGGTCACTGGGCGTGGCCACCAGTGCATTCTTAAGTGCAATCGAAGCCGACGCATACTCACCCTTTTCGAAGCTCTTGCGGGCATCGGCAATCAAGTCAGCAGGTGACTTCTGTGAGCAGGCCGCCAGCGCAGCCAGCGCTAGCGTCACCGCCACACCCTTCGCAAATCGCTGCGCCAACCCAGAGGCCACTGAAGCGAACATGCGCGGACCTGGCGAAAACTCTGAGCCGTTAGAAGCGGGCGAATCGAAGCGCAAGACGGACTCCCTGAGGTGGCGACGAGAATGCATCAGCGTAACCGAAGCACAACCTGCGCCCTTATGCCCTTTGGACAATTCGCTCGCGGCCGCGCCCTATGGACGCCTTGCAAGTTGTCGGCACTTCTTACAGCGACTCGCTTGTGATCTAGATCGATATCTACAACCATTTGATTAAAAAGACTTTTTTCATCCTGGCCTGATTGTTGATACCAAGTTGCTCGAGCGGGGACGTCCCTGATCATCAACACACTGAGGAGTAAAGGCATGTTCAATCTCGACATCGCGAAGAAATTCGGCGTCGCAGCGGTCTTGACCGGCGCCGTCGCAGCGGCCAGCGCTGGCCCGACCTTCACCATCAACCGCAACCACCTGACCGGCTTGGCCCAGTCGAGCGTGGTCGGCGATTCCTTCGGCACCTCGGGCGCTACCCGCGCAGTGCTGAGCAACGCCTACGGCTCCGGTGCGGGCACCGTGGCCGGCAACGGCTGGATCTCGTTCGACACTGTGAAGCTGAACGGCGTGACCGTCGGCGGCAGCGGCATCGGCGGCACCTGGGCCATGTGGGCCGAGTTCAGCTTCAACATGACCCTGATCGCTGGCGGCCTGGGCGCCCCGGGCAGCGACTACGCGATCAACTCGGTCAGCATGACCCTGTACGGCGAAGGCCTGCTGGACGCCAGCAATGCTGTGTTCAATGCTGGCGACACCGCCACGAACCCCAGCGTGACCGTGCCGACCGACCGCGTGACCTTGGGCACCGGCGTGTTCAACTTCGGCGCCGCCGGCATCAACGTCGGTGGTGGCTCGTCGTTCAACCCGACGATGTACTTCACGCTGGCCAATCCGGACGGCCCGCAAGTGTTCACCGCCCCGGTCCCGTTCTTCCCCTTGGCTTTCGCCAGCCTAACCAACGACATCGGTGGTATTTCCGGCCAGGGCACCCAGAACCTGCACCTGCTGACCGGCGGCACCGCTTCGTTCCAGTTGCCTGAGCCGACCGCTCTCGCTCTGGTGGGTCTGGCTCTGGTTGGCGCCGGTGTCGCCAGCCGCCGCCAACTGCGCAAGTAAGTGCGCGGCACCCTTCGGGGTGCTTCGGCAAGGGAAGGGCCTGCACTGCAGGCCCTTTTTTCTTACTTTCTGTCTGTTTGGCGAGGACTTGCCTGGCTGATTACCTAGCGTTGCTCAACCGAGACCAGCCAGGGGGTGCTCGGCAGCGCTCCATACCGACGCGAAGGGATCGGCCGCACCAAAGCACTCAAGGGGTGAAAGGGTGTCAATGCGGGTGTGTCGCCACAAGGGGTGGTGGTCTTTGTCGATCGCCAACGCGCGGATGCCTTGCACCGTGTCGCTGTGGCCACCCTGCCAAGCCGGCGCGAAACAGTGGTGCACCAGATTGCGCTCCAGGCGAAGGTCATCGGCCAGGCTGAGTTGCCGACCACGCCGAATGAGCTCCAAAGTGGCGGCCAAGGCACTGGGACTACTCGTTCCAATTCCTTCAAGTAGCGGCCTGCACCAGGGCTCCTGCCCGCCCTCCAGGGCTTGAACGATGCCGGTCAGGTTTGGTGCGGAGAAATAGCGATCAATGCCATGCCGTGCATGCAGCCACTGCGGTTCCGGAGCCAACTCAGCGCACTCCATGACCGTCGCCACCACATGTTCGGCGCTGGGCTGCGCCTCATCCCTGAGTGCATGCAACATGTCCCCCCAACCAGCTTTTGGCACATAGACATCCGCCAATCCGAGGTTGATGCCATCGCCCGCCCCGATGGCCTGCCCGGTTAGTGCCAACCATTCCCCCGTATGTCCTGGGCATTGCCCGAGGAACCAGCCTCCCCCAACGTCCGGAAACAAGCCAATCTTGCACTCCGGCATCCCGAGGCGGCTTTGCTCGTTGACCACACGCAGGCGGGCGCCCTGGCTGATACCCATCCCACCGCCCATCACGATGCCGTCCATCAGCGCGATGTAGGGCTTGGGGTAATGGTGGATGCGATGCACGAGTGCGTACTCCTCGGTGAAGAAGTCCCACAGGCGCTCGTCCTTGGCCAGGGCGGCTTCGTAGAAGAAGCGGATGTCGCCGCCAGCGCAGAAGGCCGGCGGCTTGCCCTCGCGGTTGGTGCCCATGACCACCACCGCTTGCACTTCAGGGTGAACCTCCCAGTGCTGCAGCAGGGCGGTGAGGTCGCGGATCATCGGCAGGGTCAGGGCGTTCAGCGCCTGCGGCCGGTTGAGGGTGATCAGACCCAGGCAGCCGTTGACGGCGGCTTGCACATGGCCTTGGCTGACGAGCGGCGGGATGAGGTTCATGGGGCGGAAGTTTGCAGTGCCACCGGGCGGCGGCGCAGTTCGTTGAGCACGAGGGCCACCAGCACCAGCGCAGCGCCGCTCAGCGTGCGGCTGCTCAGCGCCTCACCGGCCAGCCACCAGGCCCAGGCGGCGCCGAAGATGAGTTCCAGCAAGGCGAGCAGCGACACCTCGGTGG
>JAFLDI010000358.1 GCA_017302485.1 Burkholderiales bacterium
GGCGCGCCAGTAGACCCAGGTGGCGTCGTCGCGAAAGCCTGGCTCCATCGCGTCGACCGAGCGCAGCACCAGCTGCCAGCGCTCGGGCGCCGGCGCCAGGCGCAACGAGGCGCGGGCCAGCCAGGCCAGGGTCTCGGGGCTCCAGTCGGGGTGATCGCCATGGCGTTTGCCCAGGCTCTGCCAGGCCTTGCGGGTCCAGTCCAGCGATTCGGGGCGCAGGCCCAGCGCACCCTGCTTGGCCACCATCGCCCAGGCCCAGGCGCCATGCTCGGGGCCGAGCACCTCGCCCCAGCGCTCGGTCAGCAGTTGCGCGGCCCGCTCAGCATCATTGCTGGCGAGGCGGGCCACGGCGATCGAGCTGATCTCGGCGCGCATGTGGCCCAGTGCGCTGGCCTTGAGCGCCAGATAGCGGGCGGGGTTGTCCAGCGCTTCGCCCAGCGGCCGGCTGGCCAACTCACCCAGGATGGCGCCGGCAGCCCGCGCCGACCGGATGCGGCCGTACTCGGTGGCATGGCGCACCTGGCGCCAGATGTCGTTGGCGTCGAAGAGCTTGGCGTCGTAGAAGGTCTGCGCCATCAGCAGGCAGCCGTCGCCCGGGTCGCGCTGGGCCAGCCAGGCGCGGCGGGCGGCGTCGACATCGACCTTGCCCGACTGCTGCTGCAGCACTTGCGCATAGCAGTGGACCTCGCGGTCATCATTCATCCGGAAGCGCGGCAGATCGCGGGCGAAGGCGACCCAGTCGCGGCGCCTGCCGGTCTCGAGCAGCCAGTCATTGCGCAGCCGGTCTTCGACATAGCTGCCGGGCCAACGCGCATAAAAGGCGTCCACCTCCTCCGGGCGGGCGTCGCCCAGCCGCGCGCTGAGCTCCCAGTAGTCGACCCACGGGGCCAGCGGGTCGCGCTGCTCCAGTGCCGAGCTGCGCAGCGCGGCCAGGCGGTTCCTGTCCTTGCGGCCAAAGGCCTCGCGCGCCTGGCGCAGCAGCTCTTCGTTGGGTCGCGCCTGTGCGAACGCGAGGCCGGGCAGCAGCGTGAGCGCGGCCAGGGCCAGCAGGGCTGCAGGGCGCAGGGACTTCGGGAAACGGAGCATCTGAACGAGGGGGGCAAGGGCGGGTGGATTTCAGTTTGACACGATTCGACCCCTTGTCAGGGATTGGTTCCTCTGGCGATCATCGGGCCTGGGCCGACGTAGGGGCCCGTACCAATCCAAACCATGTCGAAGGAGCCCTGCATGATCCATCCCTTGTCGCGCCGTGCGCTGGCGGCCACCCTGGCCCTTGTCGGCCTGTCCCTGGGCCTGCCGGTCTGGGCAGGCCAGTCCGCCGAGGCCCTGGCCCTTGGCGCACCGGCGGGTGCGCCGTCGACGGACCGCCTGATCGTCAAGTACCGCGACGGTGTGCTGGCCGCGGCGGCACTGGATCGCGCCCAGGAGATGGCCAACCGCTCCGGCGTGCAGTTGCGCGTGCTGCGCGACACCGCGCTGGGTGCCAAGGTGATCAAGATGGACCAGCGTCTGGCCCTCAAGGACGCCCGACGGTTGGCGCGCGCCATGGCGGTGGCCGACCCGGACATCGAGTACGCTGAGCCCGACCAGATCCTGCAGGCCCAGCTGACCCCCAACGACACCAGCTACGCCAGCCAGTGGCATTACTATGAGGCCACCGCTGGCCTGAACCTGCCACCGGCCTGGGACAAGAGCACCGGTGCCGGTGTGGTGGTGGCAGTGATCGATACCGGCTACCGCCCGCACGCCGATCTGGCCGCCAACCTGGTGGCTGGCTACGACATGATTGCCGATGTCGCCACGGCCAATGACGGCAACGGCCGTGACGCCGACCCCAGCGACCCCGGCGACTGGGTGGCTGCCAACGAATGCGGTTACACCCATCCGGCAGAGAACTCCAGCTGGCACGGGACCCACGTGGCCGGCACGATTGCCGCGGTGACCAACAACGCCAACGGCGTGGCCGGTGTGGCCTTTGGCGCCAAGGTGCAGCCGGTTCGGGTGCTGGGCAAGTGCGGTGGCTACACCTCGGACATCGCCGACGGCATCATCTGGGCCTCTGGGGGCACGGTCAGCGGGGCGCCGGCCAATGCCACACCGGCGCGCGTGATCAACATGTCGCTGGGTGGGTCGGGCAGTTGCTCGACCACCACGCAGAACGCGATCAACGGTGCGCGCAGCCGCGGTACCGTGGTGGTGGTGGCGGCAGGCAACAGCAACGCCAACGCCTCCAACTTCAACCCGGCCAACTGCGCCGGCGTGATCACCGTGGCGGCGGTGGGCCGCACCGGCGCGCGCGCCTACTACTCCAACTACGGCGCGGTGGTGGACCTGGCAGCGCCCGGTGGTGACATGAGCACCGGCACCGCCAATGGTGTCTACTCCACGCTCAACGCCGGCACCAGCACCCCGGGGGCGGACAGCTACGCCTACTACCAGGGCACCTCGATGGCGACGCCACATGTGGCGGGCGCTGCGGCCCTGATGCTGGCGGCCAATCCGGCGCTGACGCCCGACGAGGTGGAGACCCGCATGAAGGCCAGCACGCGCGCCTTCCCCGGCGTCTGCAACCAGTGCGGCTCCGGCATCGTTGACGCCAGCGCAGCGGTGGATGCGGCCATCGTGGTGAACCCGCCGCCCGCCTGGACCGACGTGGCCGAGGTCGAGAACAACAACACCCGTGCCAAGGCCCAGACCATTTCGCCCGACCCGGCCCGCGTGCTGGGCACGGTCAGCAGCAGCAGCGACACCGACTACTTCAAGATCTCGGTGGCCGCGGGTGCCACGGTGGTGGGCTCCCTGACGCCCAACGCCAACTCCGACTACGACCTCTACCTGTACAACGCCAACGGCACCCAGCTGGCCAGCAGCACCCAGGGCACGGGCGCGGTCGACACGATCACCCGCACCAACACGGGAGCCGCGACCACCTGGTACCTGCGGGTGCGCTATTACTCGGGCGGCACCGGCGCGACCAACGGCCAGTACACGCTGACGATCGACCGCTGAGGCCCCACGCTCAGCGCTGGCGGCGGTAGGGCTCCTCAAAGTCGAGGAAGTCCTGCTCCGCCAGCGCGTCGGCCACCCAGGCCGCCACGCCTGGGCTGGCCCAGACGCGGTCCATGTAGGCCCGCACCTCGGCCGGCACCGGCAGCGCGTAGGTGCGCAGCCGGGCGACGACCGGCGCGTAGTAGGCGTCGGCGTTGCTGAATTCGCCGAACAGGAAGGGGCCGTGGCTGGCTTGCAGCGCCTCGGTCCACAGCCCGGTGATGCGGGCCAGGTCGGCCGCCACCGCCGGGTGCTCGGCCAACACCTTGGCGCCCACCTCGGGCAGTGCGGCCTCGATGTTCATCGGGCAGTGCGAGCGCAGCGCGCCAAAGCCGCTGTGCATCTCGGCGCACAGGCTGCGCGCGCGGGCACGCTGGCGGGCATCGCGCGGCCACAGTGCGTGCTGCGGGAAACGCTCGGCCAGATATTCGGCAATCGCCAGCGTGTCCCACACCGCGAAGCCCTCGTCCACCAGCAGCGGCACCTTGCCGGTGGGCGACTTGCCCGACAGCGCCTGCTTGAACCGGCTGCCGGCGTCAAAGCTGTCGAAGCGCACCATCACCTCGTCGAAGGGGATGCCGAAGTGGCGCGCCAGAACCCAGGGGCGCATGGACCAGGACGAGTAGTTCTTGTTGCCGATGAAGAGCTGCATGGGGCCTCCGTGGATGATGCTGGCATCCTAGGGCGGCTGGCGGTGGCCGTGGGTGATTTGTCCGCATCGGCGCGATGCGTCTGCGGCATCAATCGGGCAGCGCCTCGGTTTCGGGGTCGGCCACGTCGCCGATCGCCACCCGGGTCAGCACCGCCTGGGCGCGCACCCAGACCGTGAA
>JAFLDI010000359.1 GCA_017302485.1 Burkholderiales bacterium
AGCAGCGCCGGCCCACGGCGCGCCAGCACGGCGCCGGGCGCGGCACGCTCGCCATCAGCCAGTGTCTGCGGGGTGGCGGGGTGCAGGTCGAACAGGCGCAGCGGCTCGCCGGCCACGGTGGCCAGAGCGCCGGGGGCGCTGTCAGCGGCGCGGGCGATGCGCAGGACGGTGTCGGTGTCGTCGCTCTCCCAATCGATGAGGCGCTGCTCACGCCGGAAACCAGCCTGCCAGGTGCCCTCACGCAGGACGACCGGGGGCGGCTCCTGGCGCTGCCTGCGCGCCAGCGCCGCCATCACCGCCGCAGTGGCGGCCGCGTTGACCTCCTGGCGGTACAGACTGGCCTTGGTGGCCGCACGCATCGCGAAGGCTGCATGGCCCTGCACCGGGCCGCTGTCGAAGCCGCCGTCGGCCTGCAGCACCGTCACACCCCAATGCGACCGGCCGTGCAGCACGGCCCAGTCCAGTGCGTTGGGGCCGCCATCGCCGGGCGGGCCGGGGTGAACCACCCAGCAGGGCACGGCGCGCCAGACTGTCTCAGGTATGCGCCGCTTCAGGAAGGGGGCGATCAGCAGGTCGGGCTGCGCCAGGCGCACCGCCTCTTCAGTCACGCTGTCGGCGATGTCCAGTTCCACCGTGACCCAGTGCCCGGCCTCGCGCAGCGCTGTGTGCAGGCGCTGGCTGAGGCCATTGAAGGCGTGGCAGAGCAGCAGGATGCGCATCACCAGCGCAGCGGGTCGGTGGCCTCGGCAGCGCGGCGCCGCCCCAGGTGGATGGCCAGGCGCTCGTCCACCGCCGTGACGCCCCGGTTGAACTCCTGCGGGCTGCGGGCGCGCAAGGCCTGCTCGGCGATGCGTGGTGCATCCGGACCGAAGTACGGCAACAGCAGGGCCACCAGGGCCTGGCAGGCCTGGCGGTGACGCTGCGGATCCAGGCCAGGGGCCGACGGCGAGGGCGGGGGGGGAGGCGGGGCCACGCGCACGGGGCGATCGGCCGCGACCGGCTCGATCAGGCCGCGCTGGCGCAGCATCGCCAGCGTGTCCAGCCCCGCCTCACCCAGGCGCTCGACCAGGCGCTGGGCTGGCTCCTGGCCATTGACCATCACCAGAAGCGCCCGCTCGCGCGGGCCCAGACCGGCCTGCCGCAGCGCCAGCTCGGCCTGGCCAGCGGCGGTCTTGCGGTAGGTGAGGTCGCAGGAGCGAGGCATCGCGTAGGCCTGATGACCGACCAGGCCGCTCAGCAGATGCGCGGCAGCGGCTCGCCACTGAGCCAGTCGACCACGCGACGACCGCCGAAGCGGGTGTGCATCTGCACGAAGCGATGTTCGTCGGCCTGCACCCCGCCGATGCGCTCGGCCTTCTCGCCCAAGGGGTGGGCGCGCAGCGCGGCCAAGGCCGCATCGGCGTGCTCGGGAGCGACGATGGCCACCAGCTTGCCCTCGTTGGCGATGTAGAGCGGGTCCAGGCCGAGCAGCTCGCAGGCGGCTTCGACCTGGGGCTGGACCGGGATGGCCGCTTCATCGAGCAGCAGGCCAACACGGCTCTGGCGCGCGATCTCGTTGAGTGTGGTGCCCAGGCCGCCGCGGGTGGGGTCGCGCAGACAACGCACCGCGCCCTCAGGCACAGACGCCAGCAAGGCCGCCACCAGGCCGTGCAGGGCGGCGGTGTCCGACACGATGGCGGTCTCGAACTCCAGCGACTCGCGCTGCGACAGCACCGCCACGCCATGCTCGCCGATCGTGCCCGAGACGAGCACCACATCGCCTGGCTGCGCCAGCGCGCCTGACAGCCGGCGCCCCGGCGGCAGCGCGCCGACCCCGGTGGTGGCAATGAAGATGCCATCGCCCTTGCCGCGCTCGACCACCTTGGTGTCGCCGGTGACGACCGGCACACCGGCCTCGCGCGCAGCGGCGGCCATCGAGTCGACCACCCGCTTGAGTTCGGCCAGCGCAAAGCCTTCTTCCAGGATGAAGCTGGCCGACAGGTAAAGCGGCTGCGCGCCCATCATCGCCACGTCGTTGACCGTACCGTGCACCGACAGCGCACCGATGTCGCCGCCGGGAAAGAACAGCGGCGAGATCACGTGGCCGTCGGTGGCCATCACCAGCCGGTGGCCGGGCGGCGGCGCGGGCAGCGCGGCGCCGTCGTCGCCCTGGCGCAGGTACTCGTTGTCGAAGGCGCGGGCAAAGACCTCCTCGATCAGCTGCATGCCGGCGCGGCCGCCGGCGCCGTGGTTCATGTCGATGCGGCCCTGCTTGAGATCCAGCGGCCGGATGTAGTCCTTCTTGATCGTCATGATGTCCTCAGGCGGCCACCACCGGAATGTCTCGGAAGCGGCCATAGCTGTAGTGGGCGGCGCAGGCACCCTCGCTGGACACCATGCACGAGCCCATCGGGTTCTCGGGCGTGCAGACGGTGCCGAAAAGCTTGCAGTCGGTGGGCCGCTTGACGCCGCGCAGGATGGCGCCACACTCGCACTGCTTGTGGTCGGGCACCGGCTGATAGTTCAGGCCGTAGCGCTGCTCGGCGTCGAAGGCGGCGTAGTCGGGCCGCAGCTTGAGCGCGCTGTAGGGCACCTCGCCCAGGCCACGCCACTCGAAGCTGCTGCGCAGTTCCATCACCTCGGCCACCACGCCTTGTGCAGCCAGGTTGCCCTCGGGCGTGACGGCGCGGGTGAACTCGTTCTCCACCTCGGCTCGGCCGTCATTGACCTGACGCACCAGCATCAGGATGGCCTGCATCACATCCAGCGGCTCGAAGCCGGCGATCACCACCGGCTTGCGGTACTCCTCGGCGAAATGAACGTAGGGGTCCGAGCCGATGACGATGCTCACATGTGCCGGGCCGATGAAGCCGTCGATCGGCACCGTGCCGAAGTCGCGCACCTCGGGGCTTTGCAGGATGTGGGTGATCGCGCTGGGCGTGAGCACATGGTTGCACAGCACGCTGAAGTTGCCCACGCCGGCGGCGCGCGCGGTCTTGAGCACCAGCGCCGTGGGCGGCGTGGTGGTCTCGAAGCCGATGGCCAGGAAGACCACCTCGCGGTCGGGGTGTTGCCGGGCCAGCGTCAGCGCATCGGCCGCCGAATAGACCATGCGCACATCGGCCCCTTGCGCCTTGGCCTTCATCAAGCTGAGGCTGTGACTGGCTGGCACCCGCATCACGTCCCCGTAGGTGCAGAGAACCACACCGCGCTCAAGCGCCAGTTGGATCGCCTGGTCGACACGGCCGATGGGCAGCACGCACACCGGGCAGCCGGGCCCATGGATCATGCGCACCGCCGCCGGCAGCAGCTCGGTGATGCCGTAGCGCGAGATCGCGTGGGTGTGGCCACCGCAGAACTCCATGAAGGCATACCGGCGATCGGGCTGCAGTTCAGCGGCGATGCGCCGGGCGATGCCTTGCGCCATCTCGCCGTCGCGGAACTCGTCGATGTACTTCATGCGGCGCCACCTCCCGGTTCCATCGCGGCCATCTCGGCGAACAGCGCGAGCGTGCGCTCGGCCTCCTCGGGATCAACCAGGCCGATCGCGTGGCCGACGTGGACGATCACGTAGTCGCCCACCGCGGCGCCGGGGGTCAGCGCGATCGAGATGCTCTTGCGCACACCGCCCAGATCGACCTGGGCCTGGTCGGCGTCGAGCAGGGCCACCACGCGGGCGGGTAAGGCGAGGCACATGTCGGTTCAATCCTTGTGGGTCACGGTACAGGCGGCAATCCAGGCCTGGCCCAGGGCCAGGCCGGCATCGCCGCAGGAGACATCCTTCGGCGCGGCCACCGCCAGGCCGGCGGCCTGCAGCGCCGCGGTGAGGCGGGTCCTGAGGATGCGGTTGAAGAAGCAGCCGCTGCCCAGCACCACGGTGGTGGCCCTGTGCGCGGCGGCGGCGCGGGTGGCCGCATGCGCCAA
>JAFLDI010000036.1 GCA_017302485.1 Burkholderiales bacterium
GGCCCAGGCCGTAGCGTTCGTCGTCGGCCATGTAGGCGGCGTGGCCGCCGCCGCCGTGCAGCGCCAGCACCAGTGGGGCTGGCTGGCCGGCGGGCAGGCCCGGCGGGACATGCACGATCAGTTCGCGCGACTGTCCGGCCCAGTCCAGGCGCCAGTGGTTGGTGCCCGCGGCGAGGTCGGCAGCGTGCACCGGCAGGCCGGGCAGGGTGCACAGGATCAGCAGCAGGAGCAGGATCTGCGACATGCAGCGATTGTGCGCTGCCACAGCTGCTTCAGGGCTTGGCTTCGGCAGCAGCCCTGGCCAGTTCGGTGTTGAAGGCGCGCACGCCGTTCATCACGCCCTGGGTGTAGGCTTCGCGGTCGATGGTCAGCTTGTACAGGCCGCTGCTGGCGCTGATGGTGCCGCTACCTGTCAGCGCACCCAGCAGGCCGCTCAGGGCGTTGGCCGCCTGCGGTGTGGTGTCGGCCAGCTTGGTCACGCTGCCCGCCTTCTCGGTGACGTTGATCACCTGCTGTCTGGTGGCCACGCCGGGGATGCCGCGCATCATGCGTGACTTGGGCTGACCCATCCAGTGCGCATTGGCCACCCACAGGTTCATGCCCTCGGCGACGTTGGCCTCGGCCGAGATGCTCTTGTAGCCGGCGCTCGTGCCGGTCCAGGCCTGCGGAGCGTGGATGGTGTAGGTCGGGATGATCAGCGTGGCGTCGGTGAAGCGGTTCTTGCCACCCTGCTGGAACTCGGCGAACCAGCCACCGCCCAGGCCCTTCTTGAAGAACTGCTCGTCGCTGGGCGTGGCGATGACATAGTTGTTGCCCCCCTCCGAGAAGGTGGGCAGGCCCATCGGGCCGGCGCTGGTGTCGCGGGCCAGGCTGCGCACCATCTCGCGGTCCTTGATGTCGGCCCAGGTCAGCACGGTGTAGCCGGCGGCGCGCAGGCGGGTCACGGCGTCATCGTAGGCGGCCTGGGCCAGCTGCTGGGCGTACGCCTTGTCCAGGCCGTCGACCTGGTAGCTGGCCGAGGCCTTGGCGCTGTTGTTGCCGCCGCTGAACAGGCCCGACTGCTTGGTGGCCGCCACCCGGCCATCGACCAGCAGCGTCAGGTAGACCGTCGGGATGACCAGCGTCTTGTTGGAGTCGAGCAGGTCCTCAGGGTTGACGACGTTGACCTGGATGGGCAGTGACGGCGCATCGGTCTGGGCAGCGCTCCACAGGGGCCAGGCGGCCAGGGCGGCCAGGCAGATCAGTCGACGGCTGGGGTGCATGGTGGGACTCCTCGACAGGCGGTGGGACTACCGGTGTACGCCGGGTCAGCGGGCCAAACGGCTCATGCTGCGGGGAGCCGGCCGGTGGTTGCCCATGCTGCGTCCGCATAGCAGCTAGACCTGCCAGGCAATGCTGGCGGCCTTGCCGCGGCGAACAATGCGCGTCCATTCCCCCGATCGATCAGGAGTCTCCGATGGCCATCCACCGCGTCCAGGTCGCGATCATCGGCGCCGGCCCCTCCGGCCTGCTGCTGGGCCAGTTGCTGCACAAGGCCGGCATCGAGGCCATCATCCTCGAGCGCCAGACCGGCGACTACGTGCTGGGCCGCATCCGCGCCGGCATCCTGGAGCAGGTGACGATCGACCTGGTGGACGAGGCCGGCGTGGGCGCGCGCATGCACCGCGAGGGTCTGGTGCACGACGGCTTCGACATGCTGTTTGACGGCCAGCGTCATCGTGTGGATCTGGCCGGCCTGACCGGCGGCCAGCATGTGATGGTCTATGGCCAGACCGAGCTGACGCGCGACCTGATGGAGGCCCGTGCGGCCGCTGGCCTCATCACGGTCTACGAAGCCCACGAGGTGGCGGTGCACGACTTCGACACCGCGAACCCCCGCGTGAGCTACACAAAGGATGGCGTCGCCCACGAGGTCCACTGCGACTTCATCGCCGGCTGCGACGGCTTCCATGGCGTGTGCCGCGCCAGCGTGCCGCGCAGCGCGATCACCGAGTACGAGAAGGTCTACCCCTTTGGCTGGCTGGGCCTGCTGTCAGACACGCCGCCGGTGCACCATGAGCTGATCTACATCGCCGCGCCGCGCGGCTTCAGCCTGTGTTCGCAGCGCAGCACCACGCGCAGCCGCTACTACCTGCAGGTGCCGCTGACCGACAGGATCGAGGAGTGGACCGACGAGGCCTTCTGGCAGGAGTTGCGACTGCGCCTGGACGAGGAGGGACGCGACAAGCTGGTCACCGGGCCGTCGATCGAGAAGAGCATCGCGCCGCTGCGCAGCTTCGTCACCGAGCCGCTGCGCTTCGGCCGGATGTTCCTGGCGGGCGACGCCGGCCACATCGTGCCGCCCACCGGAGCCAAGGGCCTGAACCTGGCGGCCACCGATGTCAAGTACCTCAGCAGCGCGATCACCGAGTTCTATGCCGAGCGCTCCGAGGCCGGCATCGATGCCTACTCGCAGCGCTGCCTGCGCCGCATCTGGCGCGCCGAGCGCTTCAGCTGGTGGTTCACCCAGCTGATGCACCGCTTCCCCGACGAGGACCCGATCGAGGCCAGGCTCAAGAGTGCCGAGCTGGACTACCTGATGCACTCGGCCAATGGCCTGCGGACCATCGCCGAGAACTATGTGGGTTTGCCGCTGGACTTCGGCGGCTGATCGACCAGTGCCCGCAGGGCGGCCGCATCGAGCAGCTCGATGCGGCCGTAGCCGCGGCGCAGCCAGCCTCGGGCCTCGAACTCGCCCAGCGTCTCGCTGACGGTCTGGCGGCTCAGCGCCAGCATCGCCCCCAACTGTTCCTGGTTCAGCGCCAGTTCGCGCTGCACCACGCCCGCAGCCAGCATGCCGTGCCCGTCTGCCAACGCCAGCAGGCGCAAGGCGATGCGCTGCGGCGCCGGCAGCGCAGCGGTCTGCTCCAGGCCAGCGAGCAGGGCGCGCGACTTCTCGGCCAACAGGCGCCCGAGGTGGCGCCACCACCGTGGGTCGTCGTCCAGCAGGTGTTGCAGCGCAGCCATCGGCACCTTCAGCAGCCGGCAGTCGCCGCGGGCGCTGACATCATGGGTGCGAGCGCCGCCGTCGATCACCGCGATCTCGCCAAACCAGTGCGGTGCGCCCAGCACCTGCAGCAGCAGGTCGCGCCCGGCGGCATCCACCGCACCGATGCGCACAGCGCCATCGAGCACCGCATACAAGCCGTCGCAGGCGTCGCCGCGGTGGAACAGGGTGGCGCCTGCCGACAACTCCACCGTCCGGGCCTCAGCCAACAGCGCGCGCTGCGCCTGCTCGCCCAGCTCGGCGAACCAGCGGCCCGGTCGCAATGCAGGTAGCCAGGCTTCGATCGGGGATTGTCCTGAGCGGGGCATCGTGGTGAATGTCGGCTGGCCGATAGTCGGGCGGCTTGCCCAGAGCGAATACTGCGCCCCCAGCGACCCCGAGGAGCCACCATGAAAACCCTGAACGACCAGTTGATCCAGTACGCGCGCTACCACCGCGACCCGCGCAACATCGCCACGCACTTCATCGGCATCCCGATGATCACGCTGGCGATCGCGGTGCTGCTGTCGCGGCCGTCATGGGGCGTGGTGTCGCCGGCGCTGGTGCTGGCGGCGGCCTTCGCCGTCTACTACCTGGTGCTGGACCTGCGCTACGGTCTGGCGATGAGCGCCTTGCTGGCCGCTGCACTGTGGGCGGCATCGGACCTGGCATCCGGCGACACCGCGCGTTGGCTGGCCTGGGGCGTGGGCCTGTTCGTCGTGGGCTGGATCTTCCAGTTCGTCGGTCACTGGTGGGAGGGCCGCAAGCCGGCCTTCGTCGACGACCTGATCGGTCTGGTCATCGGGCCGCTGTTCGTGGTGGCCGAGGCGGGCTTCCGGCTGGGCTGGCGTCGTGAGGTGGAGCAGGCGGTCGAAGCGGCCGCGGGCCCGGTGGCCCGTCGAGACCAGCGGACCCTGGCGCCCGAGGGGCATGGATGAGTCGTCGGCACCGGAGCGATGACGGTGCGGCCCACGCCGCACTGACCGCGCTGCATGCCGTTGTGGCGAGACCCGCACGCGCGCCGACTGGGCTGCGCGCCGCGATCACCTGCCAGACGGTGCGATGATCGGACGATGAATCCGATGCCGCCCGTTCCCCTGTCGATGCTTGATCTGGTCGCGGTGCGCGAGGGGCGCAGCGTGGCCGATGCGCTGGTCGTGGCCCGCCAGACCGCCCAGCATGCTGAGCGGCTGGGCTTCGAGCGTTACTGGCTGGCCGAGCATCACAACATGGCGGGCATCGCCAGTTCGGCGACGGCGGTGCTGGTGGGCCATATCGCCGGCGCCACGCAACGCATCCGGGTCGGTTCGGGCGGCGTGATGCTGCCCAATCATGCGCCTCTGGTGGTGGCCGAGGCCTTCGGCACGCTGGCCGAGCTCTATCCCGGGCGGATCGATCTGGGCCTGGGCCGCGCGCCTGGCACCGACCGCGAGACCATGCGCGCGCTGCGTCGCGAACGTGTGGAATCCGAGCAGGATTTCCCGCGCGATGTGGCCGCACTGCAGCAGTTGCTGGAGCAGCCCGCCGAGGGGCAGCGCGTCGTTGCCATGCCAGGTGCGGGCACCCGCGTGCCGATCTGGCTGCTGGGCTCCAGCCTGTTCTCGGCGCAACTGGCGGCCGAGCGCGGCCTGCCATACGCCTTCGCCTCGCACTTCGCCCCGCGGCTTCTGCTGCAGGCGCTGGACCTCTACCGCCGGCTGTTCCGCCCCAGTGCGGTCCTGGCCCGGCCGAAGGTGATCATTGGCGTGCCGCTGGTCGCTGCGCCCACCGACGACGAGGCACAGTTTCTGGCCAGCAGCGTCTACCAGCGGGTGCTGGGTATCCTGCACGGCGACCGCCAGCGCCTGCAGCCGCCGCAGGCTGGCTTCATCGAGTCGCTGGCTCCGGGCGAGCGCGCAGGCATTGCCGACTTCCTGGCCTGCGCCGTGGTGGGCGGGCCCGACACCGTGCGCCAGGGCTTTGCGGCCCTGCTGCAGTCCACGCGCGCTGATGAGCTGATGCTGGTGTGCGATGTCTACCAGCCCGAGCTGCGCTGGCGCGCCCTGGACATCGCCGCTCAGGCGATGGCGTCGCTGGGCTGACCGGCGCTGGCTGATCGCAGCAGCGCGGCGCATTCGTCCGCGGGCAGTGGCCGGCTGTGCAGAAAGCCCTGGAACAGCGCGCAACCCAGCTCGACCAGTCGACGGCGCTGCTCGTCGGTCTCGACGTACTCGGCCAGCACCTGCACACCCAGCGCCTGACCCAGTTGCGCGATGCTGCGCACGATGTCGGCGTCGCTGCGGCTCGAGACGATGTCGCGGGTGATCGAACCATCGATCTTGATGGTGTGGACCTGGATGCGCCGCAACTGCAGCAGCGACGAGTAGCCCATGCCGAAGTCATCCATCGACAAACGCACGCCGGTGCGTGCCAGGGCCTGCAGCGTGTCGTCGACGTCGCGCAGCGCGGGCACGGCGCGGGTCTCGGTGAGCTCAAGCTCCAACTCCTGCGGCCGCAGGCCGTGGCGCTGCAACTCCGCCTCGATGCGAACGGCCAGATCGGGGTGGCGCAACTGCGATGGTGAGAGGTTCACCGCCATCACCACCGAATGCAGGCCCAGCCGGTTCCAGCGCGCCTTGCAGGCCAGCGCGGTCTCCAGTGCCCAGTCGCCCAGTGTGTCGATCAGCCCGCCTTGTTCGGCCAGCGCCACCACAGCGGCCGGCGAGACCGGACCATGGCGCGGGTGCTGCCAACGCAGCAGTGCCTCGACGCCGACGCAGCGGCCCGCGGTGTCCACCTGGGGTTGGTAGTGCTGCTGCAGAGTGCCGGCGGCCAGCGCGCGGCGCAGCTCGCCCAACAGCTCGCGTGCCAGGCCGCCGACGCCGTCGTGGCGCCGCAGCGGCGGGACGGCGCCCGGGTCATCGTCGAGCAGCGCGGCCACAGTGGCGTCCAGGGTCTGGCGGCCCAGGGCTTCACGGCGGCGCTCCCAGCGGCTCACCAGCGGCCAGTACAGGGCGGCCGACAGGGTCAGCAGCAGGGCCTGGAAAGCCACGCCGCGCCAGGAGCCGGTGAGCAGCCAGCCCGAGACCAGCGGCGGCGTCGTCCAGGGCACCAGGCTGGCGTCGCTGATCGCCAGTGACAGCCAGCCGCTGTCGAAGGCCAGCAGCGTCAGCACCGCCATCAGCACCGGCACGCCGATGAAGGCGGGCAGGAAGTGGCGGTTCAGGGCCAGGGGCAGGCCGAAGATCAGCGTCTCGTTGATGTTGAAGCTGCCCGGCAGCAGGGACAGCCAGGCCAGTCGCCGAGTGGCCCCGGGGCGGCTGTTGAACAGCATCGCCAGCATCAGGCCGAAGGTGGCGCCGCTGCCACCCATCAGCACAAAGCTGTCGAACACCGGCCGCCACAGGCGGCCCGGCAGCGGAGGACCGGAGACGGGCGCAAACAGCGTGGCCGCGTTCATGTCCAGCAGATGGCCACCGGGTATGCCGACGCTCCAGGCGAGCTGATTGAGCAGCACCGCGCTCAGGGTCAGCCACTGCCGGGCATCGGCGCGCGCGTTGATCCAGGCGAGCAGCGAATCAAAGCAGCGTCCATCGATCTGCAGCAGGGGTGCCAGCAGCCAGGCCGCGCCCAGCAGGGACAGGCTGCTCAGCAGAGCCGCCGGCGTGATGCGCAGCGCGTGAAAGAACTGGCCGTCGCTGCCGAAGGGCAGGCCGGCGGGCCACAGGCCGCGCAGCGCGCCGCAGCGCTGCAGCAACTCTGCCGTGGCCACGCCCACCAGCATGCCTTGCAGCAGGTTGTCCAGCACCGGGGGCTGGCCCGGTTGGAGCGCGGCGCCACACAGCAGGTAGTTCGCCAGCGCCAGTGTGCCCACCGCCAGCGGCGGCAGGTGTTCGTCGAGCGCCCGCGGTGGGGGCAGCAGGCGCGACAGCCGCACCGCCACCAGTGGTGACAGCGCCAGACCGAAGATGCCGATCGTCGCGCGCTCGACGGCCTTCAGCCCCAGTACCCAGTCGGGCCCGAAACAGGCCTGGGTCAGCTCCCGGTACGGCGCCCAGGGAAAGTGGTTGAGCAGCACTGCGCCGATGCCCAGCGCCGTCAGTGGCAGCAGCATCACGAAGCCGTCGCGCACGGCGATCAGCCACAGGCGCGTCCGCTCGATCATGGCCATCGATGCTACGCCCTGGCCGACACCGCGCGGCGCACGTGCAGCACCTTGAGCGCGCGCTGCGGATCGGCGTCGGCAAAGGCCGCCGGGTTGGGCAGGCGCGACACCACCTCGACCATGGGCGCGGCCTCGGCCAGGGTCTGGCGCAGGAAGTCCTCGCCCAGCTTGGGCGAGTTCAGGCACAGCAGCGCCTCGCCCTCGGGTGCCAGCAGCTCGGGCAGGCGGCGCAGCAGTCGCGCCCAGTCCTTCTCGGCGACGAAGCTGCCCTTCTGGTGGCTGGGTGGGTCCATCACCACCAGGTTGTAGGGGCCATGGCGGACGATGCGGCCCCAGGAGGTGAACACGTCGTGCGGCAGGAAGCCGGCGCCCTGGTCCAACCCGTTGAGCGCGTGGTTGCGCCTGGCCAGGGCCAGCGGGCCACGCGCCATGTCGTAGTTGTCCACCCGCGCTGCGCCGCCGCGCAGCGCCGCCACCGAGAACGCGCCGGTGTAGGCGAACAGGTTCAGCACCCGCGCACCGGGGTGCGCCGCGGCCCACTCGCGCACCCAGCGGTGTCCCTCGGCCATGTCTAGGAAGACGCCGTGGTTCTGGCCGCGCAGCAGGTGCACCTGCAGGCGCGCACCGTCCAGAGCGACGACATGGGGTTCGGGGACGGCGCCGGCCATCAGGCGGTTGTCGGCGCGCATCTCGTCACGCTGCTGGAACACCCAGTTCAGCGACTGGCCGGGCGCCAGGTCGGCCCAGCGCGCGGCCAGGGCCTGGCCGAACGCGGCCAGCTCGGCCTCGGCCACCGGTGCGAAGCTGGTGAGCAGCCAGACCGGCGCGTACCAGTCCAGCGTGATGGCCTCGCAGCCCGGGTGCAGTCCACCGCGGCCATGGAAGACCCGGCACGCCTCGGTCGGCAAGGTCATCTGGCGCAGGGTGTTCAGCAGGGCGTGCATGGTGGCTCGGGCAAAGACACGACCATACCCTGCGGCGCGCTCAGAGCAGCCCGCGCTCGGCGAAGCTGATCACCTGGCAGGTGCCCACCACCAGGTGGTCCAGCACGCGCACATCGACCAGCGCCAGCGCGCTCTTGAGTGCCTGGGTGAGATACTCGTCGGCCCGCGAGGGCTCGGCCAGGCCGCTGGGGTGGTTGTGGGCCAGGATCACTGCGCCGGCGTTCAGCGCCAGCGCCTCCTTGACCACCTCGCGCGGGTAGACGCTGGTCTGGGTGAGGGTGCCCTGGAACAGCTCGCGCCACTCGATCAGCCGATGTTGGCCATCCAGGAACAGCACGCCGAAGACCTCGCGCCGCTGGCCGCCCAGCTTGAGCGCCACGAAATCCTTGACCTTGGCGGGGGCATCGAAGACCGGCGTCTCGCGGATCTGCTGGGCCAGTGCGCGGCGCGCCATCTCCATCACCGCGGCCAGTTCGGCCCGCTTGGCCGGCCCCAGGCCCTTGATCTGGCTGAACTGGGCCGGCGTGCCGTGCAGCAGGCCGCCGAAGCCGCCAAAACGCTCCAGCAGGCTGCCGGCCAGGGCCAGCACGCCTTGCCCCGGCAGGCCGGTGCGTAGCAGCAGTGCCAGCAGTTCGGCGTCGGCCAGCGCGGCCGGACCGCGGGCCAGCAGCTTCTCGCGCGGCCGCAGATCGGCTGGCAGATCCTTGATCGTCATGCCTGTCTCCCTGAGATTCAGGTGCCCATGCGTGAGGCGACCCGTAAAATCAGCGCCCAGACTAACAGCTTTCCTCACCGTGAACACCATCCAGCCGGGGTCGTTCCTGACCCTGCACTACCGCCTCGCGGGCCCCGACGGCGCCGACGTGGTCACCACGTTCCACGACAAGCCGGCCACGCTGACGCTGGGTTCGGGCCAGCTGTCGCCGGCCTTCGAGGCGCGCCTGATCGGGCTGGAGGAGGGCGCGCGCCAGGCCTTCACGCTGGCCGCCGGCGAGGCCTTCGGCCCGCGCAACCCCGAGATGGTGCAGCGCCTCAAGCGCCAGGTGCTCGATGAGATGGGCGACCCCGAGGCCGAGTACCACGTGGGTGACGTCGTCGAGTTCCCCACCCCCGACCACGCAGGTCGCTTTGCCGGGGTGGTGCGTGCGGTGGGCGAGGGCTGGATCGAATTCGACTTCAATCATCCGCTCGCCGGGCAGGCCGTGACCTTCGAGGTCCAGGTCATCGGGGTGCTGTGATGGGCGAGATCCTGCTGGCCGAACCGCGCGGCTTCTGTGCCGGGGTGGACCGGGCGATCGAGATCGTCGAGCGCGCGCTCACCCTGTATGGCCAGCCCATCTACGTGCGCCACGAGATCGTCCACAACACCTATGTGGTCAACGACCTCAAGGACAAGGGCGCGATCTTCATCGAGGAGCTGTCGGAGGTGCCTGCTGGCGCCACGCTGGTCTTCTCGGCACACGGTGTGAGCAAGGCGGTGCAGGCCGAGGCCCAGGCGCGCGGCTTTCGCATCTTCGACGCCACCTGCCCACTGGTCACCAAGGTCCACGTCGAGGTGGCCAAGCTCGCGAAGGAGGGCTATGAGTTCATCATGGTCGGCCACAAGGGGCACCCCGAGGTGGAAGGCACCATGGGGCAGTTGCACGAGGGCATCTACCTGGTCGAGGACGAGGCCGACGTGGCCACCGTGCCGGTGAAGAACCCCGACCGCCTGGCAGTGGTCACGCAGACCACGCTGAGCGTCGACGACGCGGCGGCGATCCATGCTGCGGTCAAGGCCCGCTTTCCCAACGTGCGCGAGCCCAAGAAGCAGGACATCTGCTACGCCACGCAGAACCGCCAGGACGCCGTCAAGGTGCTGGCCCCGGCGGTGGACGTGGTCATCGTGGTGGGCAGCCCCACCAGCTCGAACAGCAACCGTCTGCGCGAGCTGGCCGAGCGCCTGGGCACGCCGGCCTACATGGTGGACGCCGCCGATGACCTGCAGCCAGCCTGGCTGGCAGGCCGCCCCCGGGTCGGCCTGACCGCCGGCGCCAGTGCGCCGGACGTGCTGGTGCAGCAGGTGATTGCCCGGCTCAAGGCCCTGGGTGCCACCGGCGTTCGCACGATGAGCGGGGTGGAGGAGACGATCCAGTTCCCGTTGCCCAAGGGCCTGGGCGACAAGTCGATGGCCGAGTTCGCGGCCTCGCGATCTTCGGGCCCGAGCGCCGCCTGAATGCCTGTCGGCGCGCTGTGTGCCGCGCCGCCCCCATGAATTCGCGAAGAGAGACTTTCCATGCTCGACATCACCCAGCTGCGCCGCGACCTGAACGCGGTGGTGGCCCAGCTTGAAACCCGCAAGACCCCGCAGCCCTACCTCGACGTGCCGCGCTTCAGCGCCCTCGAGGCCGAGCGCAAGACCTTGCAGACCCGCACCGAGGAGCTGCAGGCCCAGCGCAATGCGTTGAGCAAGCAGATCGGCATGCTCAAGGGCAAGGCAGCCAAAGGTGAGGACACCGCGACCCAGGTCGACGCGCTGATGGCCCAGGTGGCTGGCATCGCCGACGAGATGACGGCCGGCGCCGCCCGCCTGGACACGCTGCAGGCGGAACTGCAGGGCCTGCTGCTGGGCGTGCCCAACCTGCCCGACGACAGCGTGCCGGTGGGCGCCGACGAGAGCGCCAATGTCGAAGTGCGCCGCTGGGGTACGCCCGGCAGCTACGCCTTCCCGGTCAAGGACCATGTGGACCTGGGCGGCCCGCTGGGCCTGGACTTCGAGGCTGGCGTCAAGCTGGCCGGTGCGCGTTTCTCGCTGATGCGCGGACCGATGGCGCGCCTGCACCGCGCGCTCGCCCAGTTCATGCTGGACACCCACACCACCCGGCATGGCTACACCGAGTGCTACACGCCCTACATGGTCAATGCCGCGGCCATGCGTGGCACCGGTCAGTTGCCCAAGTTCGAGCAGGACCTGTTCCATGTCACCTCGGGCGATGGCGATGCGGCCGGCACCAAGTGGTACCTGATCCCCACCTCGGAGGTCACGCTGACCAACACCGTGGCCGACAGCATCCTCAGCGCCGAGCAGTTGCCGATCAGGCTGACCGGCCACACGCCCTGTTTCCGCTCGGAAGCCGGCAGCGCCGGCCGCGACACCCGCGGCATGATTCGCCAGCACCAGTTCGACAAGGTCGAGATGGTGCAGATCACCACGCCCGAGCAGAGCTTTGCGGCGCTGGACGAGATGGTGGGTCACGCCGAGGCGATCCTGCAGGCACTGGAGCTGCCCTACCGGGTGGTGCTGCTGTGCAGCGGCGACATGGGCTTCGGCGCCACCAAGACCTTCGACCTGGAGGTCTGGCTACCGGCGCAGAATACCTACCGCGAGATCAGCTCGTGCAGCAACATGGGCGCCTTCCAGGCCCGCCGCATGCAGGCCCGCTTCAAGAACGCCCAGGGCAAGACCGAGCTGGTGCACACGCTCAATGGCTCGGGCCTGGCGGTGGGCCGGGCGCTGGTGGCCGTGCTGGAGAACCACCAGCAGGCCGACGGCAGCGTGCGCATCCCGGCCGCGCTGCGACCCTACCTCGGCGGTGCCGAGTTCATCCGGGCCTGAGCGATGCAGTACCCGCAATTCAACCGCGCCTCACCCAACACCCCGTTGACGGAGGCCGAGCTGGAACAGCTCGACCAGTGGCTGCTGCAGTTGGCGCAGTCGGGCCGTGACGGCGTGATGAGCCTGGACGGCCTGGATGGCTACCTCACCGCGCTGGCGGTGGGCCCGGCCAGCGTGCTCGACACCCTGCCCACCGCCGATTGGCTGCCGGCCATCTGGGGCGGTGATGATGAGGACGGCGCGCCCTTCGCCAGCAACCAGCAGCGCAAGCGCACCGTGGTGCTGGTGCTGCGCCATCTGCAGGCCATCCTCTGCACCTTGCGCGAGCACCCCACGCTGTGGGAGCCGGTGTTCAGCCTGGCGGAACAGGGCGAGCATGAATGGGCCGACGCCGGCGACTGGTGCACGGGCTTCCTGCAGGCCACCGACCTCGACCCGGCGGCCTGGTCGCCGCTGTTCGATGACCCGCAGCTTGGACCGCTGCTGGTGCCGATCGCGCTGCTCGGCGGCGACGCCGACGATGGCAACGAGGACCTGGGCGACCCGGCGGTGCGCGAGTCGCTCAGCCGTGCCGCGGCCGAGGCCGCGCTGGCGCTGGCGGAACGCCCCTGAGCATGGGCCTGCCGGCCGCCTGTCCCAACTGCGGCCAGGACCTGTCCGCGTGGCCGCAGGCGCGCCACTGCCCGAGCTGCGGCCAGGAGACGCATCTGCACGCACCCACGCTGTGGGAGTTCGTGCACGAGTTCATCACCCACTACGTGGCGCTGGAGGGCGCGCTGTGGCGAACGCTGCGCGGCCTGGCGGTGCCTGGCCGGCTGACTCTGGAATACCTGGCCGGTCGGCGCCGCCAGTACCTGTTGCCACTGCGCCTGTACCTGAGCTGCAGTTTCGTCTTCTTCCTGGCGCTGAAACTGGGCGCGGCACCGGCCGAGGTGGATATCAATGCCGCCCGCGAGGCGGCTGCGACCGCCGCCGCCAGTGCCGCCTCGGCCGCAGGCAGCACCATCAACCTGGCCGACAGCGCCAAGGTGCTGGGCTGGGCGCCGTACGCGATGTTCCTGATGCAGCCGCTGTTCGCCGGGCTGATGAAGCTGCTGTTCCTGGACCGCCGGCGCAGCTATGGCGAGCATTTCGTGTTCTCGCTGCATCTGCACAGCGCCTGGTACCTGCTGCTGCTGGCAGGTCTGCTGCTGCCCGAACCGGTGGACGGGCTGCCATTGTTGTGCCTGCCGGTCTACGCCTGGCTGGCCCTGAGGCGGGTGCACGGGTCCTTGGGTGGTGGCCGCCTGTTCGGGCTGTTCCTGACCAGCGTGGCCTACGGCCTGCTGCTGGTGGTGTCCACCGTGGGCATGGCCTGGCTGGCCATGGGCCGGCCTGGCTGAGCGCTCAAGTGAGGCTGCGTTCGGCCGATAGTCGCAGTGTCGTCCCCTCAAACCGGATTCGTACCATGACCTGGCTGGCCCTGGCCTACTGCAGCACCGCGACCCGCCCGATGAGCGCCGTGGAGATCGGCCAGCTGCTGCTCAAGGCGCGGCTGTTCAATGCCAGCGTGGGTGTCAGCGGTGTGCTGCTGCACGACAGCCGGCAGTTCCTGCAGTACCTGGAAGGGCCGGCGGACGCGGTCGATCAGGTCTGGCAAAGGGTGTCGGCGTCGCCACTGCACCAGGACCTGCGCGTGCTGATGCGCGAAACCGTCAGCACCCGCTTGTTCGCCGACTGGCAGATGGGCTGCCTGGTGGCCCCGAGCTCCTTGCTGCAGCGTCTGGCCAATGAGCAATGGCGCATCGCGCTGGCCGTGGCCGAGCGGCGCCAGCCCAGCTCTGCGGCGCTGGCGCTGTTGCGCCAGTTCACGGCCGATGTCCAGTGCAACGCGCAGGCCAACGCCGCTCACCAGTAGGCTCACGTCCCCGGCGGGTCACGCCCAGGGCAGCTCACCCTTGAGGAACAGGCGCACTTCGGCGGGCAGATCGTCGCGGTGGAACAGGTCGTGGGTGGCCAGATCGGCCAGCACACGGCCGTGGTCCAGACAGATCACACGGGTGCTCAGGCGCTTGACCTGGCCCAGGTTGTGGCTGCTGAGCACCAGGGTCATACCGTCATCGGCGAACTCTTCGAGCAGGGTTTCGACCTCGCGCTTGGCACTGGGGTCCAGGCTGGCGGTGGGCTCGTCCAGGAACAGGACATCGGGGCGCAAGGCCCAGGCACGGGCCAGAGCCAGGCGTTGCTGTTGCCCGCCCGACAGCGTGCGCGCGGGTTGGCTGGCCACCCCGCCCAGGCCCACCCGGTCCAGCGCCTGCCTGGCACGCCTGGCCCGCTCGGCCGCGGGCACGCCGCGCAGCCACAGGGCCAGCGTCAGGTTGCGCCAGGCCGACAGCCGCAACAGGAAAGGGTGCTGGAACAGCATGGCGGCAACGATCGGCTGGTGCTCGGTGCGCTGGCCGTGGTGAGACTGCAGGCCATGCAGCACGCGCAGCAGCGTGGTCTTGCCGGAGCCATTGGGGCCGATCAAGGCCAGGCGTTCGCCGCGCGACAGCGTCAACTGCAACGGCTGCAAGGCGCAGTGCGGGCCGAAGTGCACGCTGACGCCATGCAAGCTCAGCAAGGGGTCGGCCAGGGCGGCGGCGTGGTCGGCCTTCATGCCATGGCCCGTGCATCAGTGGCCTGGGCGCCGCCGCCTGGCAGCAGGCCGGCCAGCCCGTTGAGCACGCCGACGATGGCCAGCAGCAGCAGGCCCAGCGCCAGCGCCAGCGGCAAGTCGCCCTTGCTGGTCTCCAGTGCAATCGAGGTGGTCATCACGCGCGTCACGCCGTTGATGTTGCCGCCGACGATCATCACCGCCCCCACCTCGGCGATCGCGCGGCCAAAGGCGGTGAGCAGGATGGTCAGCACCGCCAGGCGCTCATGGACCAGCATCAAGCCCGCCGACAGCATCGGCCCGGCGCCCAGGGAGCGCAACTGGTCGCCGCCTTCGCTCAGGGCACTCAGCACCAGTCGGCGCGACAGCGCGGCAATCAGCGGCACCACCAGAATGCTCTGCGCGATGACCATGGCGGTGGGGGTGAACAAGATGCCCCAGGACCCCAGCGGCCCTGAGCGCGACAGCATCAGGTAGACCAGCAGGCCCACCACCACCGAGGGCAGGGCCAGCAGCGTGTTCATGGCCCACACCAGGCCGCGGTGACCGGGAAAGCGTGCCACCGCCAGCCAGGCGCCCAGAGCCAGCCCGACCAGCGCGCCGATCAGGCAGGCGGTGGCGCTGACGCGCAGCGACAGCAGGGCGATGCGCCACAGCTCGGGATCGGCGTCCAGGATCAGGTGCAGCGCGCGCTGCAGGCTCTCGGCAAAGGTGTTCATCGCAAGGCGGCGCGATTCTGGCGGCTGGTTGCTGGCAATGCGATATGCAAGAGAATGCATAGCTGCGCGCGGCCCTGCGCCGGCTGACAATCCTGACCACCGACTTGCCCTCAGAGTGCCCGATGCCCGAACTCGGACCGTCCCCGCTGGCCGCAGGCCATGAACTGCCGGTTGAACTGGCCCGCGCCCGTGTGCTGGCCAGCCTGCAGCCGATCGATGAGTCCGCGTCGGTGCCCCTGGGGCAGGCCCTGGGCCGGGTGCTGGCCGAGCCGGTGATGTCGCCGATCGATGTGCCGGCCCATGACAACTCGGCGATGGACGGCTATGCGTTCCGGGGGGCGGATCTGGTGGCTGACGCATCCACCGTGCTGCAGGCGCTGCCTGACACCGTCTACGCCGGCACGCCTTTCGAGCGCCCCGTGCCGCCCGGGCATGCGGTGCGCATCATGACGGGCGCAGTGATGCCCTCCGACCTGGACACGGTGGTGCCCATCGAGCTGTGCCGGGTAGACGAGGCCGGCGTGCACATCGCCGCCGGCGTGCTGCGCCCGGGTGAGAACCGCCGCCCTCGGGGCGAGGACCTGGCACGCGGCAAACCGGCGCTGGCCGCC
>JAFLDI010000360.1 GCA_017302485.1 Burkholderiales bacterium
CCGGCCGCAGCCCCCATCTCCGCCGGCCCCTGGCCGGGCACGGTCACGCTGGCGGTGGACGCCACCGACCTTGATCACCAGATCCAGCGCGTCACCCAGACGCTGCCGGTGGCCGGCCCCGGCCGCTTGACACTGCACTACCCGCGCTTCCTGCCCGGCACCCACGGCCCCTACGGCGACGTGGCGCAGCTGGCCGGCCTGCAGATCAGCGCCGGCAACCGTCGCATCGCCTGGCAGCGCGACACGCTGGACCCCTTCGCCTTCCATTTGGAGGTGCCCGCCGGCGTGCGCGAGCTGACACTGCGCTACGAGCACCTGGCGCCGCAGAACAGCAGCCAGGGCCGGCTGACGATGACCCGCCAGATCCTGGGCGTGCAATGGAACCAGACCCTGCTCTACCCCACCAGCGTGCCCGCCGCCGCGGTGCGCGTGCAGGCGCAGGTGAAGCTGCCCGAGGGCTGGCAGGCTGCCACCGCGCTGCGTGACGCGCAGGGCCGCGTGGCCCAGGCCGATGGCCAGGGCTGGGTGCGCTTCGCGCCGGTCTCGGTCGAGACCCTGGTCGACTCGCCGCTGTTTGCCGGCCGCCATGCCAGGCGGGTGGAGCTCGACCCGCCCGGCACGCCGCGCCCTGTGGCGCTGAACCTGCTGGCCGATGAGCCCGGCCAGCTCGACGCCAGCGAGGCCCAGCTCGACGCCCACCGCCGTCTGGTGCAGCAGTCCGACCGCCTGTTCGGCGCGCGCCACTGGCGCCAGTACGACTTCCTGCTGGCGCAGTCGAAGCACTTCGGCGGCATCGGTCTGGAGCACCACGAGTCCAGCGAGAACGGCGTGCGCCCCGGCTACTTCAAGGACTGGGACAAGGCGATCGCCGCGCGCGAGCTGCTGCCGCACGAGTACGTCCACTCCTGGAACGGCAAGTTCCGCCGCCCGGCCGACCTGCTCACGCCGCACTACAACGTGCCGATGCAGAACACACTGCTGTGGGTCTACGAGGGCATGACCCAGTACTGGGGCCATGTGCTGACCGCCCGCTCGGGCCTGGCCACGCCCGAGCAGTCACGCGATGCGCTGGCCTATGTGGCCGCGTACCTGGATGCGCGCGCCGGCCGCACCTGGCGCAACCTGCAGGACACCACCAACGAGGGCACGATCCGCAGCAGCCGCGACAAGGCCTGGCGCGACTGGCAGCGCGGCGTCGACTACTACGACGAGGCCACGCTGATCTGGCTGGACGCCGACACCCTGATCCGCGAGAAGAGCGGCGGCGCGAAGTCGCTGGACGACTTCGCCCGCGCCTTCTTCGGCGTGCCCACCGCCTTCCGTGCCGACGGCAGCATCGCGCCCCTGCCCTACACCTTCGACGACGTGGTGGCCGCGCTGAACGCGGTGCAGCCGCACGATTGGGCCGGCTTCCTGCGCCGGCGCCTGGACAGCCACGGCCCCGGTGCACCGCTCGACGGTCTGGCCCGCAGCGGCTGGACGCTGGGCTGGAGCAGCACAGAAAGCCCCTTCGCGAAGAACGCCCCGTCGCGTGACGGCAAGCCGCGCCCGGCCGACTTCCGCTGGTCACTGGGGCTGATGGTCACGCACGAGGGCAAGCTGGAGCAGGTGGCCTGGGACAGCCCCGCGTTCAAGGCGGGCCTGGCGCCGGGCCTGACGCTGCTGGCGGTGAACCTGCAGGCCTACACCCCCGAGCGGCTGGCGCAGGCGATCGACGCCAACCGTGACGGCCGCGCGCCCATCCAGCTGCTGCTCAAGGAGGACGATCTCTTCCGCCTGGTGACCATCGACTGGCGCGGCGGCCAGCGCTTCCCGGTGCTGCAGCGCGCCGACGGCCAGAACGACCGCCTGTCGGCGATCTACAGCGCCCGGTGAGCGCGCCTGCCGCCCTGCCCGCCAAGGCGCTGGCGCCGCTGGGCGGCTACCCGCCCGAGCTGATCGCCCAGGTCACGCCGACGCTGCTGGCCGGGCAGATGCACACCCTGCTGCGCCAGCGCCATCCCGAGCCCAACGCGGTGCGCGACGACCGCGCGCTGTTCGACTATGTCAACGAGCGCAAGCAACGCTTCCTGCGCAACGCCCCGCCGATCGCCCGCATCGCCTATGACGCCAAGATCCGCCTGTTGCAGCAGGCGCTGGGCACCCACACCCGGCGCACCCAGGTGCAGGGCGGCCAGCTGAAGTCGCGCCGCGAGATCCGCATCGCCACGCTGTTCCGCGACCTGCCCGAGGCCTTCCTGGAGATGATCGTCGTGCATGAGCTGGCCCACCTGAAGGAGCCCGAGCACGACAAGGCCTTCTACGGCCTGTGCACCCACATGCTGGGCGACTACCACCAGCGCGAGTTCGACCTGCGGCTGTGGCTGGCCGCGGACGTGCTGGCGGCTCAGACCGCCAGCAGCTGAGCGCGCACCGCAGCGGGAATGTCCACCGGCTTGCGCGTCGCGCGGTCGATGAAGACGATGCCGCTCTGGCCGCGCGCCACCGGCCGGCCGCTGGCCTCCTCGCTCATCTGGAAGGCCAGCGCGAAGCCGCAGCGCGCGAACTCCACCGGCTGCATGCGGATGCGCATGGTCTCGCCGTGGAAGCCCTCGCTCTGGTACTGCGCCTGCAGCTCGGCCACGACGATCGGGCAGCCGCCCACATCGCCCTCGCGCCAGCCCAGCGCACGGAAGAAGCGCAGCCGCGCCTCCGACACCAGCGTGATCAGCTGCGCGTTGTCCAGATGCCCGCCCTGGTTGACGTGGCTGATGTAGATCTGGACCGAGGTCTCGAAACCGAAGCGCTCGGGGGGATGCAGTTGCAGGCGGGGCATGAGCGGGATTGTCGCGCGCCGTAAGATCGGTGCATGAAGGTCGATTTCGATGGCGTGCAGGCCTTCGTGGCGGTGGCCGAGCTGGGCGGCTTCAGCCGCGCGGCGCGCGAGCTGCACCTGACGCAGACCGCGCTGACGCGGCGCGTGCAGAAGCTCGAGGCCTACCTGGGCCTGAAACTGCTGGACCGCACCACGCGGCGCGTGGAGCTGAGCACCGTGGGCCGCGAGTTCCTGCCGCAGGCGCGCGCGCTGGTGCAGGACATGACCAGCGCGGTCGAGCGCCTGAAGGACATGTCGCGCAGCGGCAGCGGCCAGCTGGCGCTGGCCTGCATCCCGTCGATGAGCTCGCACGTGCTGCCGGGCCTGATCCGCCAGTACGCGCAGGCGCACCCGGACAACCGCATCCGGCTGCACGACGGCTCGTCCACCGAGGTGCGCCAGGCGGTGCTGGACGGCCAGGCCGACCTGGGCATCGCGCTGCACGGCGAGCCGCACCCCGATCTGGAGGAGCGGCGGCTGTTCAGTGACCCGCTGATGTTCCTGTGCCGCACGCCGCATCCGCTGGAGCAGGCCAGCGAGGTGCGCTGGAGCGACCTGCGCGACACCGAGCTGATCGGCGTCAGCAGCTTCATGGCCACGCGCGTCTTCATGGACTACCAGCTGGCCAAGCGTGGCATCCGGCTGCAGGGCCGCTACGAGGTGCAGCACCACGCCACCGCGATCAACCTGGTGGCCGCCGGCGTGGGCGCCGCCATCCTGCCCTCGTCCACCTTCCAGCCGGGCGACCGGCCCGGCGTGCGCAAGATCCCGCTGACGCAGCCGGTGGTGCGGCGCCAGGTGGTGCTGCTGCAGCGACGAGACCATGCACTGTCCCCCGCGGCGCTGGCCTTTCGCCGGTTGATCGAGCAGGCGCGCTTCAAGCCCTGACCCGACCGCACCGGCATTGATGCCCGGACCGCAATAATCGATCCGTCCTTTTCATTTCACGAATCAATCGCCGCTTTCGACAATCGCCCCTGTTTCATCGGCTTCGGGGCGGTTCATGGGCACGGACGTGCTGGTCATCGGTGGGGGCAATGCGGCCC
>JAFLDI010000361.1 GCA_017302485.1 Burkholderiales bacterium
CAGCGGGCAGTGGCGTCCTGTGGGTCGGCGCCCCCCATGCTGATCAGCAGGTGCTGCAGGGTGCCCGCGGCCCGGCGGGCCAGGCTGGCGGACCGGGCGGCGGCAAAGCCGGGCCGCAGCAGCGCCCAGTCCGGGCCGATCAGGCGCTGGCAGGCGGCGGGCAGCAGGCCGTCGTAGTCGCGGGCCTGTCGGCCGAGGTTGGGGTCGAGCCGCAGCCCGGCCTGGTGCGGGCGGTTGGCCAGGTCGTCAATCACCGCCAGGGACCGCGCCGGCGCACGCAGAGCCTGCTCCCAGGCAGCGTCCAGCGCGTAGTGGTCGACCACCAGCAACTCGGCGCCGGACTCCAGCGCAGCGCGGGTGGCCTGGGCATCCTCGGCCGGCGCCAGACCGGCGGGGAGCAGGCTCAGCGCATGGCCCTCGGTCTGGATGCGATCACCCAGGTGGCCGGGCAGGGCCTGGCAGATGAAGTGCAGATGCGCGCCGCGCGCACGCAGCAGCGCGGCCAGCGTCAGGCCGCGCATCACATGGCCGCTGCCCAGTGTGGTGGAGGCGTCGGCGCGCCAGGCGATGCGCGGACCGCTCACGCCTGCTGCATGGCCTTGAACAGCCATTCGGCGCGCTCCCAGTCCTCGGGGGTGTCGATGTCCTGCACGCGGTGGCGCGGCAGCATCACCGGCCGCGAGTGCGGCGCGAAGATCCGCAGGCCGGCGGTCCAGGCCTCGGCGCGGCCCCAGTAGAACTGGCCGGCGTCGTGGAAGGCCTCTTCCAGGTCCTGCGAGCGGGTGTTGAAGTGCTCGGGATGGAACATGGCCACCCGGCCCTCGGGGGTCAGGCGGATGGCCCGCTGGATCGGGAAGGCGTAGCTGGTCACCGAGAAGGCATAGGCGGCGTCGCTGTCCCGCAGCGCGGTCCAGCCGGCCTGCAGGTCGGCGGCCCGCACGAAGGGCGCGGTGGCGTACAGGCAGCACACCAGGCTGGGCGCATCGCCATCAGCCGCCTGCCAGCGGGTGGCATGGGCGATGACCGGGATGGTGCCGGTGTGGTCGTCCGACAGCTCGGGCGGGCGCATGAAAGGCACCTCGGCGCCCTGCTGGCGCGCCACCTCGGCGATCTCGGCGTCGTCGGTGGAGACGATGACCCGGTCGAAACAGCCACTGTCCAGCGCCGCCCGGATCGACCAGGCGATCATCGGCTGGCCGCCGAAGGGGCGGATGTTCTTGCGCGGGATGCGCTTGCTGCCGCCGCGGGCCGGGATGACCGCCAGCCTCATGCCGGGTTCAGGCGAGCAGGTGCCGCAGCGCGGCGATCACCGTGCCCTGCTCGGCCTCGGTGAGGGTGGGGAACATGGGCAGCGAGACCGCGTTCGCGTAGTAGGCCTCGGCCACCGGAAACTGGCCGCGGCTGAAGCCCAGGCGGCGGTAGTGCGGCTGCGTGTGCACGGGGATGTAGTGCACGTTGACGCCGATGCCGGCGGCGCGCAGGCCATCGAACAGCGCCCGCCGTGTGAGCGCGGTGCGCGCCGGATCCAGCTGCACCGGGTAGAGGTGCAGGGCCGAATGGGCATCGGGCGACTGCCAGGGCGTGATCAGCGGGAGGTCGGCCAGCTCGGCGTCGTAGCGCGCGGCGATGGCGTGGCGGCGCGCGACCGAGGACTCGAGCTGGCTGAGCTGCGAGTGGCCCAGCGCGGCCTGCAGGTCGGTCAGGCGGTAGTTGTAGCCCAGCTCGATCTGCTGGTAGTCCCAGGGGCCGTCGGGCGAGCTCTCCATCAGCCCGGCGTCACGGGTGATGCCGTGGCTGCGCAGGCGCTCCAGGCGGGCGGCCAGCATGGGGTCGTTGGTCATCGCCATGCCGCCTTCGGCGGTGGTGATGATCTTCACCGGGTGGAAGCTGAAGACGGTGATGTCGCTGTAGCGGCACGCACCCACCGGCTGACCGAGGTAGCTGCCGCCCACGGCGTGCGAGGCGTCCTCGATGATCCGGAAGCCGTAGCGCTGGCCCAGCGCGTGGATGGCGGCCATGTCGCAGCTCTGGCCGGCAAAGTGCACCGGCACCACCACCTTGGGCAGCGTGCCATTGGCCTGCGCGGCGGCGAGCCTGGCCTCCAGCGCCGGCACGCTCATGTTGTAGCTGCGCGGATCGATGTCGACGAAGTCCACCGTCGCGCCGCAGTACAGGCCGCAGTTGGCCGAGGCGACGAAGGTGTTGGGACTGGTCCAGAGCCGGTCGCCGGGCCCCAGGTCCAACGCGAGGCAGGCGATGTGCAGTGCCGCAGTGGCATTGGCCACGGCCACGCCGTGCGCCGCCCCCACGCGCGCCGCCAGCGCCTGCTCGAAACGCGGGATCGCCGGGCCCTGGGTGATCCAGTCCGAGCGCAGCGCTTCGACGACGGCAGCAACATCGGCGTCGGTGATGTGTTGGCGGCCGTAGGGGATCATGGTGGCCGCCTCAGATCGCGCCGATCTTGCCGGCGTTGGCCTGCACCCAGGCCTGCAGCTGCTCGACGCTCATCCACTCGCTGTTGTTGTCGCTGGCGTACTCGAAGCCCTCGGGCACCTTGGTGCCGTCCTTGATGCGTTCGCTGGTGGTGTCCCAGTTGTGGATGGCGGGCAGGATCTTGAAGTGCTCGGGGTACTCGTAGGTGTAGAACGAGTCCTCGGGGCTGATCATCTGCTCGTGCAGCTTCTCGCCGGGGCGGATGCCGACCACCTTCTGGCGGGCCTCGGGGGCGATCGCGCGGGCCAGCTCGGTGACCTTCATCGACGGGATCTTCTTGACGTAGATCTCGCCGCCGACCATGTCCTCGAAGGCATGCCAGACCAGCTCCACGCCCTGCTCCAGCGAGATCATGAAGCGGGTCATGCGCTCGTCGGTGATGGGCAGCTCGCCCTGGTCCTTGATCGACAGGAAGAACGGGATGACCGAGCCGCGCGAGCCCATCACGTTGCCGTAGCGCACCACCGCGAAGCGGGTGTCGTGGCCGCCCGCATAGGAGTTGCCGGCGACGAACAGCTTGTCCGAGGCCAGCTTGGTGGCACCGTACAGGTTGACCGGGCTGGAGGCCTTGTCGGTGGACAGCGCCACCACGCGCTTGACCCCCTTGTCGATGCAGGCGTCGATCAGGTTCATCGCCCCCAGGACGTTGGTCTTGACGCACTCGAAGGGGTTGTACTCGGCGGTGGGGACGATCTTGGTGGCGGCGGCATGCACCACGTAGTCGACGTTGTCGAGCGCGCGGTACAGGCGCTCGCGGTCGCGCACGTCGCCGATGAAGAAACGCACCCGCGGGTCGCCCTGGAACTTCTTGGCCATCTCCCACTGCTTCATCTCGTCGCGCGAGTAGATGATCAGCTTCTTCGGGTTGTAGCGCGCCAGGGTCATCGGCACGAAGGTGTGACCGAAGGAGCCGGTGCCGCCGGTGACGAGGATGGTCTTGTTGCTCAGCATGGGGTGTCGCTCAGGATTCTTCGAGATGGCGGGGCGGGAAGCTGTCCCAGCTCAGGCAGCCGGGGCATTGCCAGAAATAGCCCTGGGCCTCGAAGCCGCAGGCCGCGCAGCGGTAGCGCGCCAGCGGGCGGGCGGCGTGATCGACCGAACGTTGCACGACGGCGTGGGCGTCCTCCTGGGTGAAGGCCTCATGGCTGAGCCAGCGCGCCGCCGCGATCAGCGAAGGCTCCTGCCCCATGTGACGCAGGTAGCTGGCGCGCGCCTGGTCTTGCGGCACGCCGGCGGCCACGTCGGCCTGCACGATGGCGTCGGCCACGTCGATGGATGGCGTGGCGGCGTAGCTGCGCTCCAGCAGCGCGCGCACCCGCGCGGCCTGGCCGGCGGTCTGTCCGATGCGCACCAGCTCGCTGGCCACCAGGGCAATGGCCTGCGGTGCGTGCCGTTCCAGGCC
>JAFLDI010000362.1 GCA_017302485.1 Burkholderiales bacterium
CGGCATCGCGCGCGCGCTCGCCCTCCACCCGCCGGGCCAACTCATCCAGCAAGGCCAGGGCCCCGCCCAGCAGCGCCAGCCCCGGTGCCTCAGGCAGCGCCGCCAAGCGCTGGTGCACTTGCTTCGCCACCCCACCTTGCAAGGCCAGACCCTGCGCCGCCCGCTGCAGCAGGCCCTGCACGACGCGCCACTCGGGCAAGGCCTGCAGTTCGGCGCGTGGCATGAGCTGCAGCACCGTGGCCCGCACGCCATCGCTGGATGAGCCGCGGCTCTGCCAGCGGTGCGCCAGGCGTGGGCCCAGCAGCACCAGGTCGTCGTCGGCGAAGGGTTCGATGCGGCTGCCCACCCAGCGCAGGCCCTGTCCGCGTTCGATCCAGGTCAGCTCCAGGGCGTCATGGGCATGCAAGGGGCCATCGGCCCGATCCAGCTGCAGGCGCAGCAAGCGCACGGACTGCATGCCACCACCGAGGGTTTCCCATGATATTTTGCGGTGCAACATGGCAAAGATGGGTTGAAAAACAGTCAGTATCGGTGCGTTGGACGGGGCTTGGCGGGGCGCTGGCTTCCGACACTGCCGCGCCATGCCTCCACCCGAAGCCGCCCCGCCCCAAGCCACGCCCTGGTGGCGCGGCGCCGTGCTCTACCAGGTCTACCCGCGGTCCTACGCAGACAGCAACGGCGACGGCGTGGGGGACCTGCCGGGCATCACCGCCCGGCTCGAACACATCGCCTCCCTGGGCGTGGACGGGCTGTGGATCAGCCCCTTCTTTCCCAGCCCGATGCGCGACTTCGGCTATGACGTGAGCGACTACTGCGGCGTCGACCCCCGCTTCGGCACGCTGGCGGACTTCGACGCCCTGGTGGCCCGCGCGCACCGGCTGGGGCTGAAGGTGGTGATCGACCAGGTGTGGAGCCACTCGGCGGCCGAGCACCCCTGGTTCGTGGAAAGCCGCAGCAGCCGCGACAACCCCAAGCACGACTGGTACGTGTGGGCCGACGCGAAGGAGGACGGCAGCCCGCCCAACAACTGGCAAAGCTGGATGGGCGGACCCGCCTGGCGCTGGGAGCCCCGCCGCCAGCAGTACCACCTGCACAACTTCCTGCCGCAGATGCCGGACCTGAACTTCCACTGCCCGGCGGTGCAGGACGCCGTGCTGGGCGTGGGCCGCTTCTGGCTGGAGCGGGGCGTGGACGGCTTCCGGCTGGACACGGCCAACCTCTACGCCCACGACCCCCTGCTGCGTGACAACCCGCCGCTGCCGCCTGGGGAGCGCGGGAACAGCCCGGTGCTGATGCAGCGCCACCAGTTCAACACCGACCAGCCTGAGAGCCTGGCCTTCATGCAGCGCCTGCGCGCACTGCTGGACGAATACCCCGGCCGCTTCAGCGTGGGCGAGCTGGGCGGCCCGGAGCCGGTGCGTGCCATGCAGGCCTACACCGAAGGCACGCGGCGCCTGCACACCGCCTACTCCTTCGCCTTCCTGGGCGAGCGGCCCGACGCCGCCACGGTGATGGAGCGCCTGGCCCCCTGGGCTGGGCACAGCGGCTGGCCGGCCTGGGCCTTTTCGAACCACGACGCGGTGCGCGTGGCCAGCCGCTGGGGAAGCGGCTCGGGCGCTTCGTTCGCGCTCAGCGGGAGTGGGCAGGCCCAGGCGGCACGCGCCGCCCTGCCGCCCAGCACCTGGATGGCCTTGCTGATGGCGCTGCGCGGCACGCTGTTCATCTACCAGGGCGAGGAGCTGGGCCTGCCGCAAAGCCGGCTCACGTTCGAACAGCTGCAAGACCCCTATGGCATCGCCCACTGGCCCCTGAGCGAGGGGCGCGACGGCTGCCGCACGCCCATGCCCTGGCTGGCTGAGGCGCCGCACGCGGGCTTCAGCACGGCCACGCCTTGGCTGCCGGCCGACCCCGCCCACGCCGCGCTGGCGGTGGATCGCCAGGAGGCCGATCCCGCTTCAATGCTGCACACCACCCGCGCCCTGATCGCCCTGCGACACCGGCACCCCGCCCTGCGCCTGGGCACGCTGGACGCGTGGGTGGCCGAGGGGCCGCTGCTGGTGCTGCGCCGGCAGTGGAACGACGACGCCATGCTCTGCGCCTTCAACCTGGGGGCCGACCCCCTGCGCCATCGGCTGGACGCCGCGCCCACTGCGCAGGCCGGCGGCCTCGCGCTCCACGGGGCCCACCTCGTGGGAGCCGAGTTGCACCTGCCCCCAGGTGCGGCCTTGCTGCAGGTCATCGCCCCGTGAGACACCCCGCCATGAGATCGCTGCTCGCACCGTCCCTGCTGCTGGCCAGCCTGGCCAGCCTGGCCGCGCCCGCCGCGCCGCTGAAGCTGCACGTGCCCTCGCCCGACTGGCGCGACCAGGTCATCTACTTCGTGATGACCGACCGCTTCGCCGACGGCGACCCGCGCAACAACGACCAGGGCGTGGGCGCCTACGACCCGCGCAGCAAGGACCGCTACAACGGCGGCGACCTGGCCGGGCTGAGAAAGCAGCTGGACTACATCCAGGGCCTGGGCGCCACCGCGCTGTGGCTCACGCCCCCCGTGCGCAACCAGTGGCTGGACGCTTCCTTGGGCTTCACCGGCTACCACGGCTACTGGGCACAGCACTTCAAGCAGGTGGATCCGCACCTGGGCACCCTGGCCGACTACCAGCGCCTCTCGCACGACCTGCACACGCGAGGCATGTTCCTGGTGCAGGACATCGTGGTCAATCACGTCGGCAACTACTTCGGCTACGAGGGTGGCTGGGACCCCATCGATCCCACGCGCTTCTACACGCCCAACCCCCGCTCCCAGCCCACCTCGGCCCCCACGCAGTGGCCGTTCAACCTGAACGACCCTCGCCGTGCCGCCGACCGCAAGGCCGGCATCTACCACTGGACGCCAGCGCTGATCGACGTGAAGAACCCGGCGCACGAACTCACGCACCAGATGTCGGGCCTGGACGACCTGAACACCAGCCACCCGGTGGTGATGCGCGCCCTGCGCGACAGCTATGCCTACTGGATCCAGACGGTGGGCGTGGACGCCTTCCGCGTGGACACCGCCTTCTACGTGCCGCCCACGTACTTCCACGACTTCATGCACAGCCGCGATCCGAAGGCGCCCGGCATGGTGGAGGTGGCGCGGCGCACCGGGCGCGAGCACTTCCTGGTGTTCGGCGAAGGCTTCGGCATCGACGCGCCGGGCGAAACGCGCATGACCGAGCGCATCGAAAGCTATGTGCGCGGGGCCGACGGCCAGCCGCGCATGAACGGCATGCTGAACTTCCCGCTCTACGGCAGCATGGTCGACGTCTTCGCCCGCGGGCGGCCCACGCAGCAGCTGGCCGACCGCGTGAACGCCATGATGAAGCTGCACAGCCGCCCCCACTGGCTGCCAAGCTTCATCGACAACCACGACGTGGACCGCTGGCTGGCCGGCGGCAGCGAAGCCTCCATGAAGCAGGCGCTGCTGGCGATCATGACCCTGCCCGGCATCCCGGTGCTGTACTACGGCACCGAGCAGGGCTTCACCGAGCAGCGTGCCGCCATGTTCGCCCAGGGCTACGGCAGCGGCGGCCGCGACCACTTCGACACGAGCGCGCACCTGTACCGCCTGACGGCGCAGATGACCGCGCTGCGCCAGGCCCACAAGGTGCTGAGCCGCGGCACGCCCGAGATGCTGGCCGCCAGCGCCAGCGGCCCGGGCGCCATCGCCTGGCGCATGCAACCCACCGCGGCCGACCAGGGCGCCCCCGCCCTGGTGGTGTTCAACACCGCCGACACCGAGGTGCTGCTGGACAACCTGCCGACCGGCGTGCCCGAGGGCACGGTGCTGCGCGGCCTCTTCAGCCTGGACGGCCCGGCCAGCGATGTGACCGTGGGCGCCGAGGGACGCATCAGCCTGCGCCTGGCCCCGCGCAGCGGCTGGGTGGGGCAGCCCAGCGCGACCATGCAAGCGCCCGCCGCC
>JAFLDI010000363.1 GCA_017302485.1 Burkholderiales bacterium
GACGCCAACCGCCTGGCGGTACAGCGCCAACGCGCCGGGCCAGTCGCCGCGGCCCTCGAGCGCCTGGCCCCAGGCCTCGATCGACTGCAGATAGGTCAGCGACAGGCGCTCGCGCGCCAGGCGCATCGGTGCGCTGAGGGTGTCGGTGCCCAGCAGACGGCCGCGGTACAGCCCGAACAGACGCCGCGCGTCGTGGGCCAGTGCGTCCAGGGGGGCATGGCCAGCCGCCAGGCGCTCGCGCAGGCGGGCCGAGAGTTGCTCGAAGGCCACTGCGTCGCACCACACCAGCGCCGGCTCCAGTGCCACCGTGCCCTGGCTGACCAGCACCGCCTCGGGGCACTCCAGCAGCTTGCGCAGGCGCGAGACGGCCATTTCCAGCGAGGCCTTGGGGGCGTCGGCCTCCAACGAGGGCCACAGCGCATCGATCAACTGGTCGGTGCCCATCGGCCCGCCGCCGTGGGCGGCCAGCAGCGCCAGCAGCTCCAGCGGCTTGCGCTGCGACTTGCCGCCCGAGCCGATCGGCGATCCCTGGCGACTCACTGCCAGCGGCCCCAGCACCTGTACGGCCACCGGTCGGGGCCAGTCGCTGCGGGTGGGATCGGGCGCCGCCAGGTGACGGTCGCGGATGGTCGACTGCACGAACTCGGGTTCGATGCCGGCGTCCAGCGCCAGCTGGCACAGGCGTGCACTCAGCTGTGGCGCGGTCATCAGGAATCGGGTGTAGCCCAGCCGGGCGGCGTTGGCCAAGGCGCTGCCCAGGCGATCCAGGGCGACGTCGGGCTGGGTGTCCAGCCGCGCCAGGACCTCGACGAAGGCGACCATGGTCTCGAGGATCTCGGCCTGGCTGCCGGTCTGGCTGGCGCGCAGACCAGCCAGCTCGGCCAGGGCTTCGTCAAAGCGTCCCATCGCGGCCAGGATGTTTGCGCGCAGCCCGTGGTACGCCCCTTGGTCGCGCTCGGGCACGTCCAGGTCGCCGCACAGGGCCAGCAGGCGGTCGGTCAGGGCCAGGGCCACGGCGTTCTCGCCACGGAAGGCGCGGCAGTTGGCCTGGGCGCGCAGGCATTGCACCAGGAAGCCGGCGCGCAGTTCGGGCATCAGGGCATCGAGCTCGCGGTCGATGCGGGCGGCCCGCTCCAGCTGGCTGGCGTGCAGGGCCAGCGACATCTCGCCACACAGTTCGGCCACGCGGTAGGCGTCCAGGCGATGGATGCGGACCAGGGCCTCCAGGCGCTGGCGGGCCTGCTGCGCGGCAGCCAGCTCGCCGAAGTACTCGGCATGGCCCAGCACCAGCAGCCACCACTGGGCCTGCTCGGCGGGCGACAGCGGGTCGAGCTTCAGGCGCTCCTGCTGCACCGCCTGCACCCGGCTGACCGAGGTGGTGTCGAGCTGCATCGAGAAGTGGTCGAGCAGCACCTTGGCCAGCACCAGGCGTTGCGAAGGCAGCAGGCTGTCGCTGCAGTGCAGACCGCGCAGCAGCGCCTGGGCGGCCTGGTTCAGCCAGGCGGTCGGCAGCAGTGCCGGGTCGTCGTCGATGTAGGGCAGCACCAGGGCGGCGGCGCAGCGGCGCATGGCCGAGGGCTCACCGGCAGCCGCCTGGGGCAGCAGCGGCGCCTGGGCGGCGGTGTCCAGGCGCTGATGCAGATGGGCACACCAGCGCCGGCGTCCCCGAAAGTCGACATAGTTCAGGCCGATGCCCAGCAGGATGCCGACCACGGCCTCGTCGGCCAGTGCCTGGTCGCCCTGCCGGGTGGCCTGGGCGAACAGGGCCTCCAGCGCGCTCCGGGCCCGCAGCTCGTCGTCGACCAGCTGGGCCAGGGCGGCGTGGAGGTCCATCACGCCCGCCCGCTCAGACGATCTTGTCCTCGGGCCGGGCGATCTTGCGCATGGGCTCGTAGCGACCGGTGTCGGTCATCAGCGGGTGATTGGCGGCGCCGCCGTCCCACTGCGGGTCGTCGATGCCCTCGAAGACCTCGCGCAGGCGCTGGCCCCAGGTCTCGTGGATCATCCGGAAGTAGGGGTTCTCGTTGTCGATGCAGACGATGCGGTCGCTCCGGAGCTGCCCCTCTTCATAGACCAGCAGATCCAGTGGCAGGCCCACCGACAGGTTGGACTTGAGGGTCGAGTCCATCGACACCAGCGCGCACTTGGCGGCCTCGTCCAGCGGAGTGGTGGGCGTCAACACCCGATCGAGGATGGGCTTGCCGTACTTGCTTTCGCCCACCTGGAAGAAGCAGGTCTCGCGGGTGGCCTCGATGAAGTTGCCGGCCGAATAGACCAGGAACAGGCGCATCGCCTCGCCGGCAATTTGGCCGCCGAAGATCATCGAGCAGTTGAAGTCGATGCCGGCGGCCTTCAGTGCCGGACCGTCCTGCTCGTAGACGCGGCGCACCGCGCTGCCCAGCACGCGGGCGGCGTCGAACATGCTGGTGGCGTTCCAGATGGTGATCGGCTCATCGTCGCCATTGGGCAGGCGCTCGACCTGCAGGATCTCGCGCACCGACTGGCTGATGCTGAGGTTGCCGGCCGACAGCAGGGTCATGAAGCGCTCGCCCGGCTTCTCGTAGACGATCATCTTGCGGAAGGTGCTGATCGCGTCCAGGCCCGCGTTGGTGCGCGAGTCGGAGAGAAAGACGAGGCCGGCGTTGAGCCGGATGCCGACGCAGTAGGTCATGGCTTCGGGGTGGATTGGAGTTTCTTCAGCCGGTACAGCGCGTCCAGCGCCTCCCGGGGGGTGAGGGTATCCGGATCGATGGCCGCCAGGGCCTCCTCGACCTCTGAACAGGTGACAGCGGGTGCCGCCGGCGCCGCGGCAAAGAGATCAACCTGAGACTCGCCACTGCGCGACTGAGCCTCCAGCGCCTCCAGCGTGGCGCGGGCCTGGCGCACCAGGCTGGGCGGCATGCCGGCCAGCCGGGCCACCTGCACGCCGTAGCTGCGGCTGGCGGGGCCGGGCTCGATCGCGTGCAGGAAGACGATGTCCTCGCCACTCTCGGCCGCGCTGACGTGCCAGTTCTGCGCCCGCTCGTGGCGGCGCGGGAACTCGGTCAGCTCGAAGTAGTGGGTGGCGAACAGGGTGAAGGCCTTGTTGCGGTCGTGCAATTGGGTGGCGATCGCCGAGGCGAGCGCCAGACCGTCGAAGGTGGAGGTGCCGCGGCCGATCTCGTCCATCAGCACCAGTGACTGCTCGGTGGCGCCATGGATGATCTGCGCCGCCTCGGTCATCTCCAGCATGAAGGTGGACTGGGCGTTGGCCAGGTCGTCGGCGGCGCCGATGCGGGTGTGGATGGCGTCGATCGGCCCCAGGCGGCAGGCCTGCGCCGGCACGTAGCTGCCGATGCTGGCCAGCAGCACGATCAGCGCGACCTGGCGCATGTAGGTGCTCTTGCCGCCCATGTTGGGGCCGGTGATGACCTGCATGCGCGCCTTGGGACCGAGCAGCGTGTCGTTGGCGATGAAGGGCGCGCCGCTGGTCTCGGCCAGGCGCGCTTCGACCACCGGGTGGCGGCCGGCGCGGATCTCGATGCAGGGGTGCGCGACGAACTCGGGCGCGCACCAGTTCAGCGTCAGCGAGCGCTCGGCCAGCGCCGCCAGCGCGTCCAGTGCGGCAATCGCGCGGCCAAAGCGCGTGAGCTGCGGCACGTGCGGCTGCAATTCATTCAGCAGGTGCTCGTACAGCCACTTCTCGCGCGCCAGCGCGCGCTCCTGTGCCGACAGGGCCTTGTCCTCGAAGGCCTTGAGTTCGGGCGTGATGAAGCGCTCGGCGTTCTTCAGCGTCTGGCGGCGGCGGTAGTCGTCGGGCACCTTGCTGGCTTGCCCTTGCGTGACCTCCCCGGGATTCGCGTCGCCGCCGTCACCGGCAGCGCACAATCGCGCTACGCCCGGGCGCACGGCTGGAACATCGTCAACGTGCCGCATCACGCCGAGTTCCCCGCCTTGCTGACCGAGAGAAAGGCCGA
>JAFLDI010000364.1 GCA_017302485.1 Burkholderiales bacterium
ATGAGGGCGCTGCCGGCGGCCTGACGCTGGCGGCCTTCACCGAGCGCATCGACCAACTGGCCGAGCACGTCGACGAGCGGGGTCAGGCCCTGCTGGAAGCCCTGATCGACTGGGCCGAACAGATCGCGCCGCCCCCGCCCTGACCCCCTCGCGCGTTTGCCCGGTGTGGCCGATCGGCCCGGACGGGCGTATCGTCGGGGCTCATCACCACGCCACAGGAGCTTCCATGCTGAAATCCGGCATCGACCAGGATGCGTTGATCGAACAGTTCGCCGGCGCCAGTGCCCGCCAGACGGCCCAGCTGCGCCAGGTGGTCACCGAGGCCACGCTCAAGGCCCTGCAGGGCCGCGAGATGACGCTCAAGAACATCCGCAGCGTCGTCAAGTCGGTGGCCGAGGCGGCCAGTGCCGGCGCCGCCCAGAATGTCATGCCCAAGGTGGACATGGAGAAACTGCTGGCCTCGGCGGTCACAGGCGTCGATGACGCACTGCTCAAGGCGGTCGAGGCCAACAAGGTGGCTCTGGCCCGCTTTGTCGACCAGGGCATCGGGCTTCAGGAAAAACAGCTCAAGAAGGCGCTGGACGACCTTGAGAAATTCGAGGACACGATGTTCGCGGCGATGAAAAAGGCGGCGGTGGGCGCAGGCACCACCATGGAAGGCCCCTGGAACCAGGTGCTCGATAAGTTCCAGGCCCAGGGCTCGCAGTCCGGTGCCCAGGCCAGCGCCACCGCGCAGCAGATGGCCGAACAGATGCAGCAGGCTCTGCGCGAAGGCCGTGCCGCCAGCCTGAAGGCGGCGCAGGTGCTCGCGCAAAGCTACACAGCACTGGTCAGTGGCGTGCTGATCGGCCTGTCCGATGCGCTGGGCTCGGGCACGTCGGCTGCTGCACCAGCACAGCCGGCCGCCAAGGCGGCGCGCAAGCGCTGATGTCTCGTCTGGCCGACCGGCGCGCCCGCCTGGCGCGGCGGCTCGGCCAGGCACTGTTTCCGCATCTCCAGAACCTTCATGACATCTGTCGTCATCAGCGGCACCGGGCTGTTCCGCCCGCCGCACATCATCACCAACGCTGAGTTGGTGGCCTCGTACAACGCCTACGTCGCGCTGCACAACGAGCGCCACGCCGAGGCCATCGCCGCTGGCGCGCGCGAGCCGCTGGTCCCCTCCAGTGTCGAATTCATCGAGAAGGCCTCGGGCATCAAGCAGCGCCATGTCCTCGAGAAGGACGGCGTGCTCGATCCCACCCGTATGTATCCGCGCTTTGCCGAGCGCGCCGATGATCAGCTCTCGCTGATGGCCGAGATCGCTGCGGACGCGGGGCGCCAGGCCCTGGCCGCTGCCGGCAAGCGGGCAGACGAGGTCGACATGGTGCTGTGCTCGGCCGCCAACATGCAGCGGGCCTACCCCGCCATGGCGGTCGAAATCCAGAACGCGCTGGGTGCCGGCGGCTTCGGCTTCGACATGAATGTCGCCTGTTCGTCGGCCACCTTCGGCATCGAGCAGGCCGTCAACGCCGTGAAGGCTGGCACGGCGCGCTGCGTGCTGATGGTCAACCCCGAGATCACCTCGGCCCACCTGGAATGGCGGGACCGCGACTGCCACTTCATTTTCGGCGATGTCTGCACTGCGGTGGTCGTCGAGGCTGCCAGCACCGCCACCTCGGCCGAGCAGTGGGAGGTGCTGGGCACCAGGTTGGCCACCAAGTTCTCGAACAACATCCGCAACAGTTTCGGCTTCATGAACAGCTGCGAGGACAGCGACCCCGAGGCGCGCGACAAGAAGTTCCGCCAGGAGGGCCGCAAGGTCTTCAAGGAGGTGGTGCCGATGGCGGCTGCCCACATCGAAGGGCATCTGGCCACCCTGGGCTTGACGCCCCAGCAGGTGCGCCGCTACTGGCTGCACCAGGCCAATCTGGGCATGAACCAGCTGGTGCTCAAGAAACTGGTCGACCGCGAGGTGGGCGATGACATCGCGCCACTCATCCTCCACGAATACGCCAACACCGCATCGGCCGGCTCGATCATCGCGTTTCACGAGCACCGTGGTGACCTGGGCGCGGCGGACCTCGGCGTGATCTGTTCGTTCGGTGCCGGCTACTCGATCGGCAGTGTCATCGTCCGCCGGCGCTGACGCGTTGGCCGCTGGTGGCATCATGCCGCCCTTTCTGACCCTGATTGCCCGAGGAATCCGCCGATGCCGCCGATCCGTCCCGCCCTGAGCCTCACGGTGCTGTCCCTGGCCTGCCTGGGGGCTGCCGCCCAGACCAAGCCCGCCGCCGGTCCGCCCTCCAAGACCATTTCCGGCGGTTCGGCTGTCGGCAAGCTGATGACCTTCAAGGAACTGGAGGCCTGCCTCAAGGAGTACGACCAGCTCAAGCCCAAGGCCGACGACCTCAACAGCCGCCGCAACGCGCTGTCGGAGGAGCGCAAGTCCATCGAGGCCGAGGCCGCCGCGCTGCGCGGCGACGCCCAGGCCAACACGCTGCAGGCCAAGGTGGCCGACTACAACCAGCGGCAGATGGCCTTCAAGGCCAGGGTCGACCAGTTCACGAAGCGCTTGAACGACTTCAATGCCGACCCGCCCTCCGGCGACGCCGCCGAGCGTGAACGCAAGGCCCTGGACGCCGAGCGCACCGAGCTGCTGGCCCAGGAAGGGCCCCTGAAGGCCGAGGGCCAGGCACTGACTGCAGAGCGCCAGACTGTCGCGGGTGCGCTGAAGCAGCGCACCGACGCCCAGGCCGCCAAGGCCACAGACTGGAATACCCGCAGCAAGGCGCTGGACAACGAGGTGGTCAGCTTCGAGGACACGCGCGCCGCCTGGAGCGAGCGTTGCGGCAACCGGCCCTACAACGAGGACCACGAGAAGATCATCCGCTCGGGCAAGTGAGGCCGACCGCGCCATGAACCTGGCCCACCTGCTGGAGCGCCAGGCGCTGCGCGCGCCGCAGCGGCCTGCGCTGTGGCTGGGCACCCAGGCGGTGGCCAGTCATGGCGACTGGGCGGCCAGTGCCGCAGCGCTGGCACATCGGCTGCGGTCGGCGGGCCTGCAGCCCGGTGACCGCGTCGCCTTGTTCAGCCGCAACCATGTGCGTTACGCGCAATGGCTGCTGGGCTGCTGGTGGGCCGGGCTGGTGGTGGTGCCGGTCAACGCCAGGCTGCATGTGCAGGAGCTGCGCTGGATCGTCGACAACGCACAGGCACGCTGGGTGGTCTTCAGTGCCGACGCGCTGAGCGACGGTGCGGCGGCCCTGCCCGGCCTGGAGCGTGTGCTGGAGATCGACAGCGACGAGGGCAGCGCCCTGCTGGCGCCCGGGGAGGCGCTGCCGGTGACGCCGCGGGCCCCAGAAGACACCGCCTGGCTGTTCTACACCAGCGGCACCACCGGTCGGCCCAAGGGCGTGATGATCACCCACCGCAACCTGTGGACCATGGGGCTGGGCTACCAGCTCGATGTCGACGCGGTGGCGCCTGATGACGCCATGGTCTACGCCGCGCCGATGTCGCATGGCGCCGGCATCTACCTGGTGCCCCACCTGATGGCCGGTGCCCGCCATGTGGTGCCGCTCAGTGGGGGTGTGGATCCGGCCGAGTTGTTCGCGCTGGGCAACGCTGTCGGACCGCTGTCCACGTTTGCCGCCCCCACCATCGTGCGCCGCCTGGTCGCACACGCCGCGGCCAGCGGGCTGTCCCCGGCCGACTGCGCCCGCGCCTTCAAGACCATCGTCTACGGCGGTGCGCCGATGTACGCCGCCGACATCCAGCAGGCCCTGGCGGTGATGGGCCCGCGCTTTGTGCAGATTTATGGCCAGGGCGAGACCCCGATGGTCGGCACCGTTCTGACACGACGCGACCTGACCGATGCCGCCCACCCGCGCCATGCCGAGCGGCTGGCCTCGGTGGGCGTGGCGCAGACGCCGGTGCGCATCCGCGTGGCCGACGCCGACGGCC
>JAFLDI010000365.1 GCA_017302485.1 Burkholderiales bacterium
CTCGCCGACGCACCGCCGCTGGACGAGGACGGCGCCAGCCTGCTCGCGCCGGCGTACAACCGGCTGCTCGCGGCGTCGCGGGCGATGGACGCCGAGGCGGCGGATCAGGAATACACCGACCTCTTCGTCGGCGTGGGCAAGTCCGAGGTGAACCTGCACGCCTCGCACTGGCGCTCGGGTTTCATGATGGACCGCCCGCTCGCCGAACTGCGCGCGGACCTGGCGGCGCTGCGGATCGTCCGGATCGAGCGCGCGACGCTGCTCGAGGACCACCTGGCGGCGCTCGCCGAGACGATGCGACTGCTGGTCGCCGGAGAACCGGGCCGGCCGCCGGCGCCGCTCGAGGACCAGCGCCGGTTCTTCGAGACCCACATCGCGCCGTGGGCATTGGATTGCTGCGATGCAATAGCCCGCAGTTCGCTTGCCAACTATTACCGGCGGGCCGCAGAATTCACCCTGACCTTCCTGGCGATCGAACGTGACTCGTTCGCCATGGGCTGATCCGGGATCGGATCGACCTCTACAACGTCACGCGGTTTTCTTGGAGGCTCGCATGCGCGACACGTCGCGGCCGCACGCCCACGCGCCCACCGTTCCGTCGGCGCCGTCCCATCCCGATGTCCGCCGTCGCCGGTTCCTGCTCGGCCTGGGTGCCGGGGCGGGCCAGCTTCAGCGCGCCTGGGCGCGGCAGCAGCACCAGACCGTTGGCGCGGGCGCGGGCCAGGGCGAAATCCCAGTCGGTGCAGCCGGACTGCACCAACTGCTCATGCCGCACCGCGGTGTCCTCGATCTCGACGCTGTCGCCGCAGGCACCCAGCAGGCTGTGCAGCAGCTCGGCGTCGGTCTGCTCGCGCCAGACCGCGTGGTGGGGCTGCTGCGCCAGCGTCAACGCGGCGCCGCGGCACTCGACGATCAGCTGCGAGGCGCTGCCACCGCGCAGGCGGATCTGCTGGCGCACCACCACGCCCTTGAAGAGCAGCTGGCTGTCGTCCTCGGCGCCGGCCGAGACCTCGATCGCCTGGCCCGGTGCGAAGCGGTCACTGCCGGCCAGTGCGAACTCGCCCGCCGAGGCCGAGCCGTCCAGCCACACCAGCCGGGCCCAGGGGATGTGGTTGGCCTGCAGCGTGATACTGCAAGCCAGCAACTGCTCGGTGCGCGGCACCACCTCGCCGCCGGCGCGCACCGTGAACTCGCGGTGGGCGGCGCTGATCGGCAGGCTGCGTTCGGTGGTGGCGCTCATGGTCAGCGCTGCAAGGGTGGGAAGCGCAGCCGCTGGCCAGGTGCCAGCAGGCGCGGGCTGTCCAGGTCATTGGCCCGCGCCACCAGCGGCGCCAGCGCCGGGTCGCCGTAGATCTGCTGGCACAGCGCCGGCAGGGTGTCGCCGGCCTGCACGGTGCGCAGGTGGGTCAGGTCGGGCGACTCGTCCTGGGCGATGGCGACACGGGTCTGGTCGTCGCTGGCGTCGGTGAAGGTGGCGGTGACCACCGCGCGCAGCGGGACGCCATCGGGCTTGAAGAGCTTGTAGGCGATCGAGGCGCTCTTGAGCACGCAGCGCCGCACCGCCAGCGTGCCCCAGGTCAGCTTGAGGTGGTTGGGGCGGTGGATGCGGCCGTTGTAGCCGGTGGCGGTCTGGAACAGTGCCACCTGCTCCTGCACATCGACCTTGTGGCCGTTGGCGCCGGTGCCGTCGATGAAGAAGGCCAGCGACAGGTCGCCCGGCTTGCTCTTCTTGAAGTTCATCCGGCTGCCGGTGGTGCCGGCGCCCTGCGCAGCGTCCCACTCGAACTCGTAGCCCAGCGTGATCTCGGCCGGGTTGACATAGGCGGTGAAGACCGCCACCGGCTCGCCGGAGCAGTCGGCGGCCTCATAGGCCTTGACCAGCAGCTTCTCGAGGTGTCCGCTGTCGCTCACCGGCGTCTCCTGCGGCGATCAGGGCTCTTGCCGCTGGCGCAGCACCTCGAGCACGCGCTCGACGCACTCGGCCACCAGGTCCTGGCGCGGGGCTGCGGCCTCGCTGCCGGCCTCGCCGCTGTGGCCGGTGCTGGCGGGTCCGGCCTCCACGGTGATCACCACCTCGTCAATCATGATCGGCATCGCCGCTCTCCCGGGTTCATGCTTCCAGGCGGAAGCGCTGGTAGTACAACTGCATCGACTCGACGGCCACGGTGTTGCTGCTGGCGTTGAGGTCGGCCACCGACCAGCGGGTGGGGTAGGCCTTCACCAGGTGCCAGGTCATCAGCGCCTGGTGCTCGGGGCCCAGCAGCTGGACCTGGACATCCATCGGCTCCACGTCGAGGTCCTCGATCGCCCGCCGCGCCCAGTTCCAGATCGCCGAGCGCAGCAGCAGGCCGCGCTTGAGCGTCAACTCGGGGAACTTGGCACGGCCGGGGTACTTCTGCACGAAGCGGTTCTCGCCGCCCTCGGGCACCTCCTCGGTCGACAGCTCCACCGCCAGCCCGCCCACCTCGGTGAAGCGCACTTCGTCGGCCGGCCCCTGCAGGGCAGGCACCTCGACGCGGAAATGGAAACCGACCGGCGGCGTGTACATCGTGCCTCAGTTGTTCTCGACGTCCAGACCCTCGTGGGCCAGCTCGATCGACTCGATCGCCACCTCGTTGCCGCTGGCCTTGAGCTGCGGGCCCTCGACCTTGACCGGGAAGGCGTTGTGCAGCTTCCAGGTCATCACCGGCTCGTGGTCCTGGTTGAGCAGGCTGATCACCACGTCGCGACGCTCGGCGGTGTTGAGCTTGATGGTCTGCAGCCACTTGAAGAAGTCGTTGTCACTCTTGATCACGCCGCGCTTGAGCGTGACGTTGCTGAACTTGCGCAGACCGGGCATCTTGATCGACGAGTACTCGGGGAAGGAGCCGTCGCGGTACTCGATGGCCTGGTTCTCCTGGGTCAGACCGGTGACCTCCGAGAAGCCGATCCGCGTGCCGCCCCACTGGACGGTGAAGTGGAAGACCGGCAAGGGATACTGTGCGGGCATGGCGTGCTCTCCTGATGGGGATGAGGGGTGTCAGGGCGCGGAGGGGCTCAGGACGTCTGCAGCTTGTGCGAGAAGCGCAGGATGATGAACTCGGCCGGTCGCACCACGGCCATGCCGATCTCGACGATCATGCGGCCCTCCAGCACGTCCTGGGCGTTCATCGTCTGGCCCAGGCCGCAGCGCACGAAAAAGGCGTCCTTGGTGGTGGCGCCGGCCAGCGCGCCCTCGCGCCACTTCTGCGTCAGGTAGTTGTCGATCATGCCGCGCACCTTGACCCAGGTGTTGGCGTCGTTGGGCTCGAAGACCGCCCAGTAGGTGCTCTTCTTGACCGACTCTTCCACCATGTTGAAGAAGCGCCGCACCGACACATAGCGCCACTCGTTGTCGTTGCCCGCCAGCGTGCGCGCGCCCCAGACCAGCGTGCCCTTGCCGACGAAGGCGCGGATCGCATTGACCGACTTGCCTGCCACGGCGTCGACGTTGAGGCGGTCGGTGTCGTCGCTGTCGAGCGCATAGCTGGGTGCGACCACGCCGTTGAGGCTGACGTTGGCCGGCGCCTTCCAGACCCCGCGCTGGTTGTCGACCAGCGCGCAGATGCCGGCGATCGCGCCCGAGGGCGGGCAGGGCGTCAGCGAGGCCGACACCGCGCGCACCAGGTCGCGGTAGGCGGCGAAGTTGTCGAGCAGCTGGCGCTCGGTGTTGGCGATCAAGGCGGGCACCGCGGCGTCCAGCGCGTCCAGCGCAGTCAGCAGGCTGGTCATCGGCGCTTGCAGCAGGCCCAGCAGGGTGGTCCGGCGGTCCGCTTCGGCGGCGGCCGTCAGCGCGCCGTTGCTGGCCGCCGTCGCCAGCACCGCATCGAACGCGGCCTCGGCCGGGTTGGGCACGGCGGCGTTGGCCGGGTCGAAGACCATGCCGGGCAAGGCGTCGTACTCCTTGTCCAGCCCCACCAGGG
>JAFLDI010000366.1 GCA_017302485.1 Burkholderiales bacterium
TGTCGGCCTCGATGCGCTCGCCATCGCTCATCAGCAGGGCGCGCTCCAGCACATTGCGCAGCTCACGCACATTGCCAGGAAAGGGGTGATGGCGCAGCACGCCGATGGCGCCGGCCCCCAGCGTCAGCGCACGCCGAGGCGCCAGGCGCTGCAGCAGCGCTTGGGCCAGCAGCAGCAGGTCGTCGCCTCGCTCGCGCAACGGCGGCACGGTGATCGGGAAGGTGCTCAGGCGGTAGTACAGGTCCTCGCGGAAGCGATCCTGGGTCAGCAGGTCCTCCAGGTTGCGGTGGGTGGCCGAGACCACCCGCACATCGGCCCGGCGCCACTCGCTGCTGCCTACGCGGCGGTAGGTGCCGCTCTCCAGCAGGCGCAGCAGCTTGACCTGCATGGGCAGTGGGATGTCGCCCACCTCGTCCAGGAACAGCGTGCCGCCGCTGGCCGCCTCCACCAGTCCGGCGCGGGCCGCATGGGCGCCGGTGAAGGCGCCGCGCTCGTGGCCGAACAGCTCGCTCTCGAACAGGCTTTCAGGGAGGCTGGCGCAGTCCACCACCACCAGCGGCCGGCCGGCGCGCGGGCTGGCCTGATGCACCGCACGCGCCAGCAGCTCCTTGCCGGTGCCCGACTCGCCCAGCAGCAGCACGCTGGCCTCGGAGGGGCCCACGCGGGCCACCAGTGCCAGCATGTCGGTGAAGGCCGGCGAGCGACCCACCAGGGCCTGGCGCGGGTCGTCGCCGTGCAGCGAGGGCAGGGGCTCCATGCGCTCGATGAACCAGGTCTGCTTCCCCTGCGCATTCGACAGGGGCACCAGCTCGATCTGCACATGCTCCTCGCCCTGCGCCGTGTGGTGCAGGTGCAGCACGCGCTCGCGCTGTCCGCTGGCGCGTGAGCGGGCCAGCGGGCAGCTCTCGCCAGCCTTGTCGCACGGCACCGAGATGCCGTGCGAGACCTCGTAGCAGCGCCGTCCGATCACCGATGCGCGCCCGGCAAAGTGCCGCCGATAGGCCGCGTTGGCGGCCACGATGCGGTACTGCTCGTCAAACAGGATGTGCGGCTCGGGCAGGCCCTCCAGGTAGGAGACCAGCTCGGGCAGCACCGGGGCGACGGGCGTGACGCGGGCGGTGGCCATGGTATGACGGGTGCTGACAGTTGACTGCCAATTCTGGCAGTTTGGCAGTCGACGTCAAGCCGCCCTGCGCTGCTGCCGGCGCGCAAGTGCTTGTTTCACAAGGGGATTGGCGCGGTGCCGGGTCCTGGCATGCCTCTTGATACCTCACGGGGTATGAAGCCGCTCACGCTGTCACGCCACCTGGCTCTGCTGGTGCTGGTCAAGCTCGCCGTTCTGGTGGGCCTGTGGTGGGCCTTTGTGCGCGACGCCGCAGTGCCGGTCGACGACCAGCGCGCCGCGGCCCATCTCACAGGCGCGCCTGCCGCGCCACCCACCCCTGCCCCGGAGCGTCCCTGATGACCGAGCAACTTGTCGACCTGTCGCGGCTGCAGTTCGCTGCGACCGCGATGTACCACTTCCTGTTCGTGCCGCTGACGCTGGGCATGGTCTGGCTGCTGGTGATCATGGAGTCGGTCTACGTGATGACCGGCAACGTGATCTGGAAGGACATGACCCGCTACTGGGGCAAGCTCTTCGGCATCAACTTCGCGCTGGGCGTGACCACCGGCATCACGATGGAGTTCCAGTTCGGCACCAACTGGGCCTACTACTCGCACTACGTGGGCGACATCTTCGGCGCACCGCTGGCCATCGAGGGCCTGATGGCCTTCTTCCTCGAGTCCACCTTCATCGGCCTGTTCTTCTTTGGCTGGGACCGGCTGAGCAGGCCGCAGCACCTGATGGTGACGCTGCTGATGGCCATCGGCACCAACCTGTCGGCGCTGTGGATCCTGATCGCCAACGGCTGGATGCAGAACCCGGTGGGTGCCGAGTTCAGCTGGCAGACCATGCGCATGGAGATGGTCGACTTCTGGGCCGTGGTGTTCAACCCGGACGCCCAGGCCAAGTTCGTGCACACCGTCTCGGCCGGCTATGTGACCGGGGCGATGTTCGTGCTGTCCATCTCCGCCTGGTACCTGCTCAAGGGCCGCGACGTGGAGTTCGCCCGCCGCAGCTTCCGGGTGGCCTCGGCCTTCGGCCTGGCCAGCGTCTGCTCGGTGATCGTGCTGGGCGACGAGAGCGGTTACACCGTGGGCGAGGCGCAGCAGACCAAGCTGGCCGCGATGGAGGCGATGTGGGAGACCGAGCCTGCGCCCGCCGGCCTGAAGCTGGTGGCCGGCATCAATGAGGCTGGCCAGCGCAATGACTGGGAGGTGGAGATTCCCTGGGTGATGGGTCTGATCGGCACGCGATCGCTCAGCAAGGAGATCCCCGGCATCCACGAAATCAAGGCCAGGAACCGCGAGCGCATCGTCAACGGCATTCGGGCCGTGGTGGCCCTCGAGACCCTGCGCAAGGACCGCAGCAACACCGAGGCCGAGGCCACGCTGCGCGCCACCCAGGCCGACCTGGGCTTCGGTCTGCTGCTGAAGAAGTACACCGCTGATGTCAGCCAGGCCACGCCCGAGATGATCGCCCGCGCCGTGAACGACACCGTGCCCCGCGTCGCACCGATGTTCTGGGGCTTTCGGGTGATGGTGGGCCTGGGCTTCCTGATGCTGGCCTTGTTTGCGCTCTCGTTCTGGAGCTCGGTCCGTGCCGAGTGCCGCGCCCGCCCCTGGCTGCTGCGCTGGGCGCTGTGGATGCTGCCCGCGCCCTGGATCGCCAGCGAGCTGGGCTGGTTCGTCGCCGAGTACGGCCGCCAGCCCTGGACCATCTACGGCGTGCTGCCCACGCACCTGTCGGTGTCCACGCTGTCGGTGGAGAGCCTGTATGGCTCGCTGGCCGGCTTCATCGGCTTCTACACCGTGCTGCTGGTGGTGGAGATGTACCTGATGGTCAAGTTCGCCCGCCTGGGCCCGGGCTCGCTGGGCACCGGCCGCTACCTCAACGAAGCACACGCCTGAACCGGAGCCAAGACATGCTGGACTACCCGACCCTGAAGATCATCTGGTGGCTGCTGGTGGGCGTGCTGCTGGTGGGCTTTACAGCTATGCGAAAGGTATGTTCATTACCATTGGTAATGCCGCCATTTATACCACCAGCGTTATTAGTCTTTGTTGTTCCGTCTGCGTCCGTAAAAGCATCGTTGTGCTCACTGCCTTTCATTTTTGCTGCACTAAAGCCACTGCCAAACTCAATACCCTTGATGGCTGGTATTGAAAAAGCTATATGGCTTATCAATGATTCTGCAGAATCAAAGAATGGCTCTCCGAGCCCTACAGGCAGGCCTTTTACACTGCAGCTAACAATTCCACCTATACTATCCTGCTCTTCTATTGCTTTTTGTATGGCAGCTTCTATGTCAGTGTTCCCGCCTGCTTCTACCAGTGTTGCGTTGATAGCTATTCCATTTAATACCTTCTTGGCAACAACACCTGCTGCAACAAGGCATACAGTCAGCCTGCCGGATGAATGCCCGCCACCACGATAATCGTTATAGCCGTCAAATTTTTTGTGTAGCACAAAATCTGCGTGCCCCGGACGTGGAGTAGCGCGTAGTGCTTCGTAGTCTGTAGAACGTGTATTGTTATTACGAAATATGATAGTGATTGGCGCACCAGTAGTTATGTTATTGAAAACACCACTCAGTATTTCAGGTGTGTCATCTTCTTTGCGCGGTGTAGTGCCTGCGGCGCCTGCTTTGCGGCGTTCTATATCTTTTTCAAAATCTTCGGCAGAAAGTGGAATGCCTGCAGGGCAACCATCGATGGTAACACCAACCGCAGGCCCGTGAGATTCTCCGAAAATATGTACACGAAATATTCGCCCGAAACT
>JAFLDI010000367.1 GCA_017302485.1 Burkholderiales bacterium
TCCAGCGGCAGGCCGGCCTCGCGCACGGCCCGGGCCAGGCCGAGCAGCACGTCATAGCCCTTGATCCGGCCGATGGCGCCGATCACCATCACCCGCACCGGCTGGTCCGCCGGCACCAGCGGCGAGGCGGACACGCGCGGCGGCGGCTCGTCCTCGTGCGGCTCGACCTCGGGGTTCAGGCCCGGCAGCAGGCGCTTGAGGCGCCGGGCCACGTCCTCGGAGGGCACCACCACCTGGCCAGCGGCCGACAGCAGGCGCGCATGACGGCTGCGCCATTCCTGGATCGGGCCGGTCTGGCTGAGCAGCTGGTCGGCCCCCAGGCAGCGGTTGCAGGTGTCGCCGTCGGCATCGCCGCAGTAGCGCCCCTCCACATCGACCAGGTTCACCCGCGGGCAGACGCTGTAGTAGTCGTGCACCGCCACCCGCAGCGCCAGTGAGCGGGCGGCGGCGATCTCGGCCAGTCGCCCAGCGGTGCGCGGGGCGAAATCGATCAGGTGGTGCACATGGATCTCGCCCAGTCCCAGCTCGTCCACGGCCTCATCGAACAGGCCGCCCGGGGCCAGTGGCAGCGCAGCCAGGTTGTGCAGGCCGTACAGACCGGGATGGACCAGGGCCACCGCATCGTCCTGCGGCGAGGGGCGCAGCTCGAAGACGCCCGAACCCTCGGCCAGCAGGCGCTGCGACTCTTCCAGCAGGTGGCGCTCGGTGCCGCCGCCGCGGCTGTGGCAGACCAGCAGCACGTTGTGTTCGCGCCGCAAACGCTTGAGGCGGGCCAGGTCGATGCGGGCGCGGTAGGGCAGCGCCGGGTCGGCAGCGATGTGGCGGGCCACCTGCTGGGTGTAGTCGGGGTAGAGCCGATCAAGCACACGGATGGCCCGGGCCGTGCGCTCGGCGGCCTCGCCCTTGAAGCTCACCGAGCCGACATGGCGCACGTAGATGTCGCAGGCGATGGCATTGGTCCAGCCGCGTCGCAGCAAGCGCTGGCACAGGTCGTTCTCCTCGCCGTAGCCGCGGCCGAAGCGGCGCTCGTCGAGCAGGCCCACGTCGCGCAGCGCGGCGCGGCGCAGGTACATGCAGAAGCCGACGCCGGTGGGGGCGGTGACATGGCGCAGGCGGTTGACCTCGGCCGCCAGACGGTCGATCTCCTCGTGCGACAGCTCCAGCGGCAGGCGGTTGTCGCCCAGAGTCTCGGGGTAGCTGCAGATCGTCGCGTTGTTCGACAGCGGCGTGATGCTGCCCAGGCGCGGGTAGGCGCGGGCATGGGCAAGCAGGCGGTCCAGCCAGTCGTTGTAGACCTCGGTGTCGCTGTTGAGGATGACCACGTCGCGCTGGCGGTGCATGCGCAGGCCCTTGTTGACGGTGCCGACGAAGCCCAGGTTGGCGCGGTTGACCTCCAGGGTGATCAGCCCCCGCCCCGCCAAGGTGCGCAGCATGGCCGAGAGCTCGGGCAGCGGGCTGGCGTCATTGATCACCACCACCTCGTGCGGCGTGCGCACCGGCGTGCTCAGCACGGTGTAGAGGCAGCGCAGGGTCTCCTGCAGGCCGCCATAGACCGGCACCAGCACGTCCACCTGCGGCGCCGTCGGCCAGTGGCGTGGCGCCAGGGCCTGCCACAGCTCGGGGTCGAGCATGTCCTGCTCCGGCGCGCCGTGCTCGGCCCGGCGCGCCGGCTCGGCCACCGGCATCGACGCCTGCTGCTCGTCGGCCTGCAGCCCGGTCTGCGCCTGGGTCCGCGCGTGGGCCTGTGCATTGGCCTGGACGTGGCGGGCGATGGCGTCGGTGGCAAACAGGGCCAGCGCATTGCCCTTGACCACGCGCAGCTCGGGCTGGCTGGCCAGCAGGCGCCGGAGGTCGACGCCGGGCAGCGGATTGCGGCCCTCGCGCCACCCCCAGCGCACGAAATGGCGCAGCGGCTCGGCGCCGGACTGGGCGACGTCGGGATTGCAGCGCAGGTAATACTCGGCATCGAACCAGGGCGAGGGCGACAGGCCCTTGAAGCGACCGATCAGCCCATAGTGCAACAGGCGGTTGATGCCCTGGCGATCGCTGCACTGGGCGTCATAGTGGCGCACATCCAGCAAGGGGCTTGGCGACAGGCCGGCGGCATCGCCGCGCAGCACGTAGTGGCGCAGCGGCTTCATGCCGTCCAGCTCGGCGGCGTCCACCTGGGTCAGGTAGTACTGGGTGTCGAACAGACCCATGTCGCGGGTCAGCTCGACCTCGAAACGCAGCAGCGCGTTGGAGCGGCCCACGGCGCGGCCGAGCGAGCGCAGCAGGCGGATGCTCTGCAACATCACCCGCGCGTCGAAGGCCCGCTTCGGAACCTCGATCACCGCTCACCCCGCCAGCCGCTCAACGTCACACCTCAATCACCCGCCGCAGGCCGCGGCCTCGGTACCCTGTGGGCCTCCCCGAGTCCAGGGAATGTAGCAAAGCAGCTTCTCGCGACTCCCCCTAAAGTGCAAGGGCCGGTCACACTATTCGTGCAATCCATGCGGATTCTGTTCATTCACCAGAACTTTCCTGGCCAGTTCCGGCACCTGGCGCCGATGCTGGCGGCCTGCGGGCACGAGGTGCATGCGCTGGCCATCCAGTCCCATGCACCGCTACCCGGGGTGCATGTCCACCGCTACCAGGTCAGGCGTCCGGACGGGCTGCCGCCGCCGCATCCGTTGCTGCGCGACGCCGAGACCAAGGTGCTGCGCGGCGAGGCCTGTGCGCGCGCCATGCTGGCGCTGTCCCGGCGCGGCTGGGTGCCCGACCTGGTCATCGCTCATCCCGGCTGGGGGGAGGCCCTGTTCGTCAAGGATGTCTTCCCGCAGGCCCGACTGATCTGCCTGATGGAGTTCTATTACGGCAGCGAGGGCGCGGATGTCGGCTTCGACCCCGAGTTCGACCGCGTGGGCGTGGACGAACGGGTGAGGCTGCGCATGCGCAACACGGCGCTCAGCGAAGCACTGTTGCAGATGGACCACGGCGTCGTGCCCACCGCCTGGCAGGCCAGCCGCATGCCGGCCGTCTTCGCGTCCAGGCTGAGCGTGGTGTTCGACGGCATCGACACCGCGGCGATCGCGCCCGACCCGCAAGCCCGCTTCCAGTGGCCGGCGCTGGGCCTGGATCTGGGCCCGGGCGACCAGGTGCTGAGCTTCGTCAACCGCAACCTCGAACCCTACCGGGGCTACCACCGCTTCCTGCGCGCCCTGCCCCGGCTGCAGCGCCAGGTGCCCGAGGCGCAAGTGGTGATCGTGGGTGGCGACGGCGTCAGCTACGGCGCCGCGGCGCCCGCCGGAACCACCTGGAAGGAGCACTTCCTGGCCGAAGTGAAGGATCAGCTGGACCTCTCGCGGGTGCACTTCACCGGCCTGCTGCCGCGTGCCGCGCTGACCCGGCTGCTGCAGGTGGCGCGCGCCCAGGGCGCGCCAGTTGGCGACGATGGCGGCAAGGTCGACCGTCAGCGTCGCCAGGCGCTCAGTGGCCATCGGCGCTGTGATGCAGGTCGAGATCGGCAAACCGGGTGAACTCGCCCTCGAAGAACAGATCGATCTTGCCGGTCGGGCCGTGGCGCTGCTTCTCGATCAGCACCTCGGCGCGGTTGTGCACCGCCTCCATGTCGCGCTGCCATTTCTCGACCGCGGTGTGGAACTTCTCGTCGTTGTCGAAGGCGAGCTGCTTCGGTGCCCGCTGTTGCAGGTAGTATTCGTCCCGATAGACGAACATCACCATGTCCGCGTCCTGCTCGATCGAGCCGGATTCGCGCAGATCGGCCAGCTGCGGCCGCTTGTCCTCGCGGCTTTCCACCTGGCGCGACAGCTGCGCCAGCGCCAGCACCGGCACCTCCAATTCCTTGGCCAGCGCCTTCAGCCCCTGGGAGAT
>JAFLDI010000368.1 GCA_017302485.1 Burkholderiales bacterium
GAGGCCTTTGTGCGCACGCTGGCGCAACACCTGAAGTGCGGCGCCGCCTTCTTCATCGACTACGGCTTTCCCGAGGCCGAGTACTACCTGCCGCAGCGCCACGGCGGCACGCTGATGTGCCACCACCTGCACCAGGCCGACCCCGACCCCCTGCAGCGTGTGGGTGAGAAGGACATCACTGCGCACGTCAACTTCACCGGTGTGGCGCTGGCCGCCCAGGACGCCGGTCTGGCAGTGGTGGGCTACACCAGCCAGGCGCGCTTCCTGCTGAACTGCGGCATCGCGCCGATGATGGAGGCCGCCGACCTGCGGGAGCGGGCGATGGCGCAGAAGCTGATCACCGAGCACGAGATGGGCGAGCTGTTCAAGGTGCTGGCGCTGGCCAGCGCGGACCTGGCCGACTGGGTGCCCTGCGGCTTCGCCGAGGGCGACCGCATGCACCGCCTGTGAGCCGGCACGTCAACGCAGGCGGCCGGTCGGCCGTTGCCCAACGGTCACCACTGGGAGAAGACATGACAAGAGGATGGCGCCACGGGGCCTGGGTCCTGGGTCTGCTGGCGTTCACCGCCAGCGCGGCACCCGCTGCGGACGAGGTCCGTGAGCTTCCGGCCAACACGCCGCTCGAAGCCGAGTTCCACCTCTGGCCGGCCCAGGGCAAGACCGGCCGCGACACGCCGGCCTGGAACAACTACCGGCCGCAGGTCCACACCGGCGTGGGCGCTGAGATCACCTGCGCGATGACGTTTCCCGGCGAGAAGATCGAGCCTGGTCAGACCCTGCGCGCCACGCTGCGCTGCCTTGATCCGCTCAAGGTGCGCGTGAAGCAGCCGCAGATCAAGGTCACCGAAGGCGGCCGGGTGGTCGGCGACGGCCGTCTCTTGCTGCCCTGAGCCTCGTCCTGGTCGACCTCAGGGCGCCCCGCGGCGCCTTCGTCAGAGCTTGAACGCGCCCACCGCCTCGACCAGCTGACGCGCCTGGGCGCGCAGGCTTTCGGCCGCCGCGGCGCTTTGCTCGACCAGCGCAGCATTCTGCTGTGTGGCCTCATCCATCTGGCTGACCGCCTGGCCCACGGTGGCCACGCCCGCGCTCTGCTCCTGGCTGGCATGGCTGATCTCGCCGACGATGTCGGTCACGCGGCGGATCGACTGCACCACCTCGGCCATGGTCTGTCCGGCTTCGTCGGCCTGTCGGGTACCGGCGTCCACGCGCTCCACACTGGCCTGGATCAGGCCCTTGATCTCGCGCGCCGCATCGGCGCTGCGCTGGGCCAGGTTGCGCACCTCGCCCGCGACCACGGCAAAGCCGCGACCGCTCTCGCCGGCCCGTGCGGCTTCCACCGCGGCGTTCAGCGCCAGGATGTTGGTCTGGAAGGCGATGCCGTCGATGACGCCGATGATGTCGGCAATGCGGCGCGAGCTCCCTTCGATCTCACGCATCGTTCCCACCACCTGCGAGACGACCTCGCCGCCACGGCCGGCCACGTCGGACGCGCTCTGGGCCAACTGGTTGGCCTGCTGGGCGTTGTCGGCGTTCTGGCGCACGGTCACGCCCAACTGCTCGGCCGAACTGGCGGTCTGCTGCAGATTGGATGCGGTCTGTTCGGTGCGGTGGCTGAGGTCGGTGTTGCCGGCCGCCACCTCGGTGGCTGCCACCTCGATCGAGTCGGCGGCCTGGCGCACCTGGGTGATCAGGGCCTGCAGCCGCGACTGCATGATCTGCATCTGGTGCAGCAGGTGGCCGATCTCATCATTGCCGTCGATGGTGATCGGGTAGCTCAGTTGCCCCTCGGCAATGGCCGTGGCGGTGGCGTCGGCCTCGGCAAAGCCCTGGCGCAGACGGCGCAGCATCGCCAGGCTGACCACGGTGCCCGGCACGGCGATCGCCAGCAGCAGGCCCAGGAACAGCCATTGGCTGCGCTGGTTGGCCGTCTCCGCACGCGCAACGGCGCTCAGCGCGACATCGATCTGGTGGGTCCGAAGCGCTTCGATGCTCTTGAGAAAGGCCTCGTTCTCTCGGCGACCCGCGGCCAGGTAAGCGGCCAGCACATCCTTGTCATAGCGGCCCTCCTGCAGCGCCTGCAGCGCCTTGTTGAGTTCCGTCACCCAGGCCTTGCGGCGTGTCACGACCTCGGCGGCCAACTGCTGCTCGACGGGGTCATCGCTGGGTGCCTCGATCAGCTTCCAGGGTTCGGCATTGGCCTGCTGGCGCTGCTTCAAGGCCTGCTGGTGCTGTGCCAGGGGATGGTCATGCACTTCATGCAGGGCATTGGACGGGTCGTGCTGGAACATCAGCAGCACTTCCATGCGGTTGAGGGTGGTGGCCTGGATGACCTTGGCCAGCGCATCGGCCTTGGCCATGCGCACATCGTGCAGGTCGCGCAGGCTGGCAGCGGATTGCCGCAGGCCCCACCATGCCGTGCCCGCCTGAAGCAGGAAGGCGCACCAGAAGGCCAGCAGCATGGCCATGATGAGGTGGAGGATGCGCAGGTTCTTCAGCATGGGATGGGTGCCCGGGAGGGGTACGGCAGGGTGGACACCGCCATCATCGGCAGAGGGCGGCGCCACGAAAGCCGGAAATGGCCGGCGAACCCGGCCATTTGACGGCAGGGGTGATCAGAGCGCCGCGGCGACAGCGTCTGTGCGGGCGATGCGGATGGCGTCGGCGATCGCCGGACCCTGGGCGCCGCGTGCCTGGGCCTGGGCGGCCACGGCGGCCGCATCGATCGAGCAGGCCTCGTCCAGCGCCAGCAGCAGCAGCGGGCGCGCCGGGTAGGGACGGCCCGACAGCCCGGCGCGCCCACGGGCGTCGGCCTCGCAGGCCAGCAGTGCGTCGGCAAAACGTTGCGGACGGCGAAAGGCATCGCAACGCTCAAGCAGGCGCACCACCGCGGCGGCACCGAAGTCGGGGCTGCGGTGGATGTTGGTGTGCTCGCGCGCCACCAGCGCGGCCAGCTCGGCCGACTCGCTTGGGGCTTTCAATCGCGCCGACACCTGGCGCGCCAGTCGCTCACTGCGCGCCTCGTGGGCGATGTGACGCGGCCACTCGGCGGGCGGTGTCTCGCCCTTGCCCAGGTCGTGGCACAGACAGGCCCAGCGCGCCGGCAACGCAGCGCCCAGCGCGGCTGCGGCATCCAGCACCAGCAGCAGGTGGGCGCCGGTGTCCACTTCGGGATGATGCTCGGCGGGTTGAGGCACGCCCCAGAGCCGGTCGACCTCGGGCAGCAGGCGCTGCAGCGCGCCGCAGTCGCGCAGCGCGCCGAGCATGCGCGAGGGGTGGTCTTCCATCAGGCCGCGCGACAACTCCTGCCAGACCCGCTCGGCCACCAGCGTGTCGACCTCGCCGGCGGCCACCATCTGCTGCATCAGCGCCATCGTCTCGGCTGCGATGCTGAAGTCATGGAAGCGGGCGGCGAAGCGCGCCAGCCGCAGAATGCGCACCGGGTCCTCGACGAAGGCCGGGCCGACATGGCGCAGCACGCGTGCGCGCAGATCGGCCTGGCCGCCGTGCGGATCCACCAGCGTGCCGTCGGGGGCCTGGGCGATGGCGTTGATGGTCAGGTCGCGCCGGGCCAGGTCGTCCTCCAGCGTCACGTCGGGCGCGGCATGAACGCTGAAGCCGTGGTAGCCCGGCGCGGTCTTGCGCTCGGTGCGGGCCAGCGCGTACTCTTCCTGGGTCTCGGGATGAAGGAAGACCGGGAAATCCTTGCCCACCGGCCGGAAGCCCCGGTCCAGCATCTGCTGCGGCGTGGCGCCCACCACCACCCAGTCGCGGTCGTGGACCGGGCGGCCCAGCAGGGCGTCGCGCACGGCGCCGCCAACGACCCAGGCCTTCATCGATGGCGTGCGCGCCAGGCGTCCAGCCGGGCGCAC
>JAFLDI010000369.1 GCA_017302485.1 Burkholderiales bacterium
GGACCTCGAGTGCGACGTGCTGGTGCTGGGTGCCGGCCCCGGCGGCTACTCGGCCGCCTTCCGCGCCGCCGACCTGGGCCTGAAGGTCGTCATCGTCGAGCGCTACGCGACGCTGGGTGGCGTCTGCCTGAACGTGGGCTGCATCCCCTCGAAAGCGCTGCTCCACGTGGCCGCGGTGATGGACGAGGTGAGCCACCTGGGCGACCTGGGCGTCGAGTTCGGCGCCCCCAGCGTCAACATCGACAAGCTGCGCGGCCACAAGGAGAAGGTCATCGGCAAGCTGACCGGTGGCCTGGCGGCGATGGCCAAGATGCGCAAAGTCACCACCGTGCGCGGCTACGGCGCCTTCGTCGGACCAAACCATGTCGAGGTGGAAGAGACCACCGGCACGGGTCAGGAGAAGACGGGCACCAAGAAGGTCGTGGCCTTCAAGACCTGCATCATCGCCGCCGGCTCGCAAGCCGTGCGCCTGCCCTTCATGCCCGACGATCCGCGCGTGGTGGACTCCACCGGTGCGCTGGCGCTGCAGGCGGTGCCGAAGAAGATGCTGATCGTCGGCGGCGGCATCATCGGCCTGGAGATGGGCACGGTCTACAGCACGCTGGGCGCCCGCCTGGACGTGGTGGAGATGATGGACGGCCTGATGCAGGGCGCCGACCGCGACCTGGTCAAGGTCTGGGAGAAGATGAACAAGGGCCGCTTCGACAAGATCCTGTTGAAGACCAGGACCGTGGGTGCCTCGGCCACGCCCGAGGGCATCACGGTGCAGTTCGAGGGCCTGGACGGCAGCAAGAGCGAAGGCACCTACGATCTGGTGCTGCAGGCCGTGGGCCGCACGCCCAACGGCAAGAAGATTGCTGCCGACAAGGCGGGGGTGGCGGTGACCGACCGCGGCTTCATCAACGTCGATATCCAGATGCGCACCAACGTGCCGCACATCTTCGCCATTGGCGACATCGTCGGCCAGCCGATGCTGGCGCACAAGGCGGTGCACGAGGCGCACGTGGCGGCGGAAGTCATTGCCGGTGAACTGCAGGGCAACAAGGAACTGGCATCGAGCGCCTTCAACGCCCGCGTGATCCCCAGCGTGGCCTACACAGACCCTGAGGTGGCCTGGGTGGGCCTGACCGAGGACCAGGCCAAGGCCCAGGGCATCAAGGTCAAGAAGGGCCTGTTCCCCTGGACGGCCTCCGGCCGCGCCATTGCCAACGGCCGCGACGAGGGCTTCACCAAGCTGCTGTTCGATGATTCCCCCGAGGCCCACGGCCACGGCAGGATCCTGGGCGGCGGCATCGTGGGCACCCATGCGGGCGACATGATCGGCGAGATCGCACTGGCCATCGAGATGGGCGCCGACGCGGTGGATATTGGCAAGACCATCCACCCGCACCCCACGCTGGGCGAGAGCATCGGCATGGCCGCGGAAGTGGCGCACGGCAGTTGTACCGACCTCCCGCCGAGCAAACGCTGAGCGGCAAGTCTCCACCCAGCTCGGTTGCGTGACCGGGCTGGGGCGCACTCCGGCAGTGTTGTCAGACAGTGTCGTGTCTGGTGGACGACGCCGATGACGAGTCGACACGGGGCAGGAGATGTCCTGTGATTGCGACTGTCGACTCACTAGCATCGAACAGCGCGCCCAGAACCGGGCCGCATCAACCTACAGGGAGAGTTCGATGATCAAGAAGCGTCTTCAATGGACGAGGGCCGCTGTGGTGGCAGGTGCCACGCTGCTGTCGGCGGGAGCCTTCGCTGCGCCCACTTACTATCAGGTGGTCGCGCTGAATTCCGACGGGACGAGCAACAACCTCTGCTACATCTTCGATGGCACGAAGGATGCGCCGACGTTGGACATGGGCAACGGGTATGTGGTGCCCATCCGCTGGGGAGACAACGACACCAGGAAGACGGACTTCATGTGGGTGCGCGGCAACGGCGGCATCAGCGGCTTCATGATGTCCGGCAGCTTTCTGAACCAGCGCACCGCCTTGAAGGCCCAGTACGTTGGGTGGAACCCCGAGTGGGGCTTCATCTCGTCAGTGCTGACAGGCACGCTGACCACCGCACAGGCGTGCTGGACCGACCAGTCGCCTCCCTGAGGCAACGCCACATGGGGCCGGTCAGCGCACCGGCCCCTCGGCCACGATGCGCCAACCGCTGCGCGTTTCGCGCCAGTACTGGCGCATCAGGCGGTCGCGGCCCTTGGGGCCGCTGCCCACTTCCTTGAAGGTGACGACCAGCTTGCCTTCGTCGTCGTGCCAGGTCAGGACGCTGACGTCGCCAAAGGCCTCGGGCGGGGTGGCCACGCGGCTGCGGAAGCGCTGCTCGGCACTGCCATCCTGCGGACCGCTTTGCTCATAGAGCTCGCGGATCTGCGACAGGTCCGCGCGAAGGCGCGCCTGCTGCCACTGTGCAAAGGTCTGTTGAAAGCGCTCGGGCGCGGCCCGCTTGTCCGGCTCGACCCAGCGGATCTGGCGGGTGATGACCACCGGCGTGTCACGCTGCGGCAGCCGGCTGGCCAGGCGGCTGAGGTCTTCGTTGGCCATGGCCACGCAGCCGTCGCTGTCCAGCGGCGGGCGCGAATAGGTGCTGGCGGTCACGCCGTGCAGCAGGATGCCGCTGCCGGTGCGGCCACGCAGCTTGTCGTAGGCATTGGGGTAGTTCAGGGGCAGGGCGCCCGAACCAAAGCGCTCCTGCAGCGAGCGCGGATCGAGCCGGTCGGTGGTGAAGTACACCCCCAGCGGCGTGCGCTGATCGCCTTCCACCGACTTGTCAACACCCTGCTTGCCGACCGACACATAGACATCGTCCACCAGGCGCAGGCCGGCTGGGCCGTTCTCGAAGAGGTACAGGCGCGCGGCGTCGGTGTCGACCGCGATGGCGAAGGGTACGCTGGGTGGCAGGCTGACGAACTCGGCAGGCACAGCCCCGGCCGGCGGCCGCTGGACCAGGGCCTTGAGTCGCAGTCGAGCCTCGTCGCGCAGCGTCATCAGCTCACCGCGCTCACCGCTGTCGGCCCCCTGGCGGGCCCCGGCACCGAACTCCTGCAGCGGCTCGAAGCGTGCCACCATCAGATCGGCCTGCACCAACTGGGCCAGGCGAAAGGTCGGGTAGGCGCGCACCAGCGCCTCGGCCGCTTGCAAGGCGGGCTCGTAACGCCCCGAGGCCAGCAGCCGGTAGACGGCAATGAGCCGACGCTCGGGCGAGCCGCGCAGCGCATCCGGGGGCACGGCAGCCGGCAGCGGCTGATCGACCAGCGTGACGGGTGGGGTGGGTGGCTTGCGGGCGGGCTGCGGCATAGGCGCACTGGCACCGACCGGCGAGTCCGGTTCAACCGGCGCGGCGATCAGCGAAGAAGCGACATTGCTGCTCAGCAGGGCCGTGGCCACCAGGCCGGCCGCGCCCATGGCCGCGGCTCCCCGTCGATGGGCGGGCCGAATCCGGTTGATCACCATGCGATACGCGCGATCCCGGCGATCAGCCGCCCACCGATTCCTGGCGGATCAGCCACTTGCCCCCACTGCGTACCAGCTCCAGCGTCTTGCGGCTGCTGGTCGACAGGGCATCGGAATCGTAGCCTTGGCGGAAACGCGCCGTGGCCTTGTCGCCGTTGACGCTGACCCGCAGGTCGCTCACGCTGACCTTGATCGACTTCTTACCAACGATGCGGTCGCGGCGCTCCTCAACCCACTTCTTGTGGGACCCCGATTGGCCGGCGAAGTCAGCGGTGTAGGCGGCCAGGTAGTCGCCCATGTCCTTGCGGCTCCATGCACTGGCCCAGGCCTTGACGGCGCGCTCGACATCGGCCTCGGGATTGGCCGCCGGCGCCGGCTTGGGCGC
>JAFLDI010000037.1 GCA_017302485.1 Burkholderiales bacterium
GCTGAACTGGCGCAGCCCGATTCAGGTCTTCGCGGAGCTGATGCAGGGCTTGGCTGAATCCCATCAGGCTACAGTCCACTGATCAATCAACGAGTGCTGGGTGTTGCACTTCGGACTTGAGAACGCCCCTCCTTGCGCGATCTGAACCATTCCAGCGACAGGCACTCGTCGCGGAACTTGCCGTTGAAGCTTTCGTCAGCCCCGTTCTGCCAGGGCTTGCCTGGGTCGCTCAGGGCCGTCGCAATGCCAGCCTGGGCGATCCATTCCAGGATGGCCCGGCTGACGAACTCCGGACCGTTGTCCGAGCGCATGAACAGCGGCGCGCCGTGCAAGCTGACCAGCTTGCTCAACACCTCGACCACGCGCCTGGATCGAATCGAGCCCGCCACGTCGATGGCCAGGCACTCGCGGGTGTACTCGTCGATGATCGTCAGGCATTTGATCTGCTGACCTTCGGCAGTGGTGTCGAAGACGAAGTCGTAGGCCCAGACCGTATTGGCCTTGAAGGGCGTGAAGGCCCTGAGCCTGCCCGTGGCGATGCGCCTTCTCGGGCGCTTCTTGGGCAGCAGCAAGCCTGCTTGCCGCCACAGCCGGTGCGTGCGCGACCAGCCCAGCTCGAAGCCCTGGCGTCGCAGGAAGATCCGGATGCGCCGGTAGCCGTAGCGCGGGTACTGCGCCGACAGCGTTCTCATGGCCTGCATGACCGGGCCATCCTTGGCCGGCAGGCGCAACTCGTAACTCAGCGACGAGCGGGAGATCTCGATCAGCCCGCAAGCCCGGCGCTGCGACAGACCTCGCTCGCAGGCGAAGTTGACCTGTTCGCGCCGCGCATGCGGGCTCACCATTTTTTTGCGTTGATCTCCTTGAGCACCTCGATGTCGAGGTCCCGCTCGGCCAGCAGCTTCTTCAGCCGGGAGTTCTCCAACTCCAGCGCCTTCAGGCGTTTGACGTCGGCCGCGTCCATCTGCCCGAAGTGCTTGCGCCAGGCATAGATCGTGGGCTCGCTGACCTTGTGCTTCTTCGCGGCCTCGGCCACCGTGGTCCGGTCTGCCTCGCGCAGGATCGTGACCATCTGCTCTTCAGTGAATCGGCTCTTTCTCATGGGCTCCTCGCGGATTGGGAGCCATCTTCCTAGAAATCATTGGTCCGAAGAAACCGGGCAGGTCAGTCTTGCCACATTTCAATCAAATACTTCAACAAAGGTTTGATTAATCGTGGAAGACGATCTTGTGGCCCGCTCCCTCAGTGCACTTTCTCAGGTGCATCGCCTGAAGGCGTTCCGTGCTCTCGTGGTGGCCGGCAAGCAAGGCCTGACCCCGGGCGTGCTGAGCGAGCAACTCGGCATCTCGCCGGCCTCGATGTCTTTCCATCTCAAAGAGCTGCTGTTCGCGGGCCTGGTGAGCCAGACGCGCGATGGCCGCAACCTGATCTGAATCGCCCCGGAATTCGTGGAGGCTGTTTGGTTTAAGTCAGGCTGCCACTGTGGCGGCCTGACTGGCGAGTTGCCGGTAATAGTTTGCCTCAGCTTCTGCGGGCGGGATGTAGCCGATGGGCTCGAGCAGGCGGTGGTGGTTGAACCAGGACACCCATTCCAGCGTGGCCAGTTCCACGGCCTCCTTGGTCTTCCAGGGCGCTCGGCGGTGAATGAGTTCGGCCTTGTAGAGCCCGTTGATCGTCTCGGCCAAGGCGTTGTCGTAGCTGTCGCCCTTGCTGCCCACCGACGGCTCGATGCCGGCCTCGGCCAGGCGCTCGCTGTACCGAATCGACACGTATTGCGAACCGCGATCCGAGTGATGGATCAAGCTGTTGTCCCGCTCGGGTTGGCGGGCGTACAGCGCCTGTTCCAGCGCATCGAGCACGAAGTCCGTGCGCATTGAACTGCTGACGCGCCAGCCCACGATGCGCCGGGCGAAAACGTCGATGACGAAGGCCACGTACAGCCAGCCCTGCCAGGTCGAAACGTAGGTGAAGTCGGACACCCAGAGCTGGTTCGGTCGCTCGGCACGGAACTGCCGATTGACCTTGTCCAGCGGACACGGTGCCTTGTTGTCGCTGATCGTCGTGCGCACCACCTTGCCGCGCATCGCGCCTCTCAAACCTTGTCGGCGCATCAGCCGCTCGACTGTGCAGCGCGCCACGGCCGTACCCTCCCGCGCCAGCTGGCGCCAGACCTTGTCAGCGCCGTAGACCTGCATGTTGGCCTGCCAGACGCGCTCGATCTGCGGCACCAAGGCCTCGTCGCGTTGAGTCCGGGCGCAGCGCCTGTCAGGGTTGAGCCGCAGCGCGACATGCCTTCTGTACCCCGACGGGGCAACCTGCAACACCTTGCAGATCGGCTCGACCCCGTGAGTGCCGCGGTGCTCGTCGATGAAATCCATCAGGACTTGAGTCGGCGGTCGAGCTCCGCCTGGGCGAAAAACGCGCTGGCCAGCTTCAGGATCTCGTTGGCCCGGCGCAGTTCCTTGACCTCGCGTTCCAGTTCCTTGACGCGCTGCGCCTCGGCCGTGCTCACGCCATCGCGTACGCCGGCATCCACCTCATGGCGCTTGACCCATTCCAGCAGGGTCTGCGGCACGCAGCCGATCTTCGGGGCGATCGACTCGATCGCTGCCCACAACGATGGGTACTCTCCACGGTGCTCCTGCACCATGCGCACCGCGCGCTCACGGACCTCAGGCGAGAACTTATTCGACTTGTTCATGGCTCCATCTTCTCAAGAGTTGGAGCCTCCTCAAAACCCGGGGCGATTCAATCTACCGCGCTTCGTTCGACCGCATGAACGACCTGCTGGGCTTCCTGACATCGAACTGCTGCGAGGGGCAACCCTGCGAGCTTGAATCCCCATCCTGCAACTGCTGAGAGACATCCCATGGCCGACAAGACCTACAACGTGCTGTTCGTCTGCACGGGCAATTCCGCGCGCTCCATCCTCGCGGAAGCACTGATGAACGACCTGGGCAAGGGCCGTGGCTTCAGGGCCTTCTCGGCCGGGAGCCACCCCCGTGGCGAGGTGAACCCCTGGGCCCTGCGGACCGTGGCCGATCACCACTACCCGACGGACGGCTACCGCAGCAAGAGCTGGGAAGAGTTCGCCACGCCGGATGCACCGCAGCTGGACTTCGTGTTCACCGTCTGCGACCAGGCGGCGGGCGAGGTTTGCCCAGTGTGGCCAGGCCAGCCAATGACGGCGCACTGGGGCATGCCCGACCCGGCCGCGGTGGACGGGCCCGACCAGGCCATCCGCAACGCCTTCCTCGACACCTTCATCACCATGAAGCGCCGTATCGAGCTGATGCTGGCCCTTCCGATCGCCAGCCTCGACAAGATGGCGATCCAGCGCGAAATCAAGGACATCGGAACCCAGTGATGACCACCAACGCTCTCATTCTGTGCACCCACAACTCGGCGCGCAGCGTGCTGTCGGAGTGCATGCTCAACCACTGGGCGAAGAAGCTTGGCAAGGACGTGCGTGCCTACAGCGCCGGCAGCGCGCCCAGTGGCCGGATCAACCCCTACGCGCTGGAGGCTCTGGGCAATGCGGGCATCGACATCAGCAGCGTGCGCAGCAAGTCCTGGGACGAGTTCGTGGGCCCAAGCGCGCCCGAGATGCGCATCGTGATCACGGTGTGCGACAGCGCGGCGGCCGAGCAGTGCCCGTACTGGCCGGGCAGCCCGGTGAAGGTGCATTGGGGCTACCCTGATCCGTCGAACGCCCCTGAGGCCGAGAGGCGCCAAGCCTTCGAGCTGACGCGCCAGGCCATCGGCTACCGCATGCTGCAGCTGCTGTCGCTGCCTCTGGACCGCATGGGCAATGACGAGCTGCAGACCGCGCTCGTCGAGGCCTACAAGAGCTGAGCGGATTGCGCATGCGATCCGATCTTCAGCGGCGCCTCCTCGCCGAAACCCTGGGCACCGCGCTGCTGCTGGCCGTGGTGATCGGCTCGGGAATCATGGCCGAGCGCCTGGCTGGCGGCAATGTGGCCATCTCGCTGCTAGCCAACACGGCCGCCACAGTTGGCGGCCTGTACATCCTCATCGAGGTTCTGGGCCCGGTCAGCGGCGCGCACTTCAACCCCGCCGTGTCCCTGGTCATGACCCTGCGTGGCGCGCTGCCGAAATCGCTGTTCGCCCCCTACGTGGTGTCGCAACTCGTCGGCGCGTTGCTTGGCGCCTGGCTGGCGCACGCGATGTTCGATGCCACGCTGCTGCAGTTCTCGACCAAGGTGCGAGGCGGAACCGGCCAGTGGATCGCCGAGGCCGTTGCAACGGCCGGCTTGCTGCTGGTGATCCTTCGTGCCCCGGCCCCGAAGGTCGCCGCGATGGTCGCCTGCTACATCGGTGCCGCCTACTGGTTCACGGCGTCGACATCCTTCGCCAACCCGGCGGCAGCCTTCGGGCGGATGTTCAGCGACACCTTCGCCGGCATCTCACCGGCCAGTGTGCCCGGTTTCGTCGCTGCCCAGCTGGTGGGTGCGGGCCTCGGAGCGCTCATCCACCGTAGCCTCGACGCTTGAGCGAGGTCAATATCCTGCAGGGCATGTGTGCCGACCATGTCCAGAGTCGCACGAGGAATCCACCATGAGCAAGCTTGAAGTTTATGAACCCGCGATGTGCTGCCCGACGGGCGTGTGCGGCGTCAGCGTCGATCCGGTCCTGGTGCAGTTCAACGCCGACCTGCAGGCCTTGGGTCAGTCCGGCGTCGAGATCGTGCGCCACAGCCTGAGCCACAACGCGGCGGCCTTCACCACCAACGCCGACGTGATGAAGGAGATGGGCGCGAGCATGGACCGCCTGCCCATCGTGACCGTCGACGGCCGCATCGTGTCGACCGGCATGTATCCGTCGAAAGCGCAGCTGATCAGCAAGCTCGGCCTGGACATCCCCACAGCCGAGAAGCCCCGCGTCAAGCTCGGAGAATGCGGATGCGCGCCTGGCAAGTGCTGCTGAGCCCGGGCGGCGGCTGACATGGCGCTCCCAGGCATCGAGACGCGCTTTGCCTTCTTCACCGGCAAGGGCGGTGTCGGCAAGACCTCGCTGGCCTGCGCCAGCACCCTACGGCTGGCTGAGCAGGGTCGGCGCGTGCTGCTGGTCAGCACGGACCCGGCGTCCAACCTCGACGAGGTGCTTGAGACGCCGTTGACGACCACGCCGACCGAGGTCCATGGCGTCCCGGGCCTGAGCGCCCTCAACGTCGATCCGGAGGCGGCTGCCGCGGCGTATCGCGAGCGCATGGTGGGGCCGTACCGCGGCATCCTGCCGCCGGCGGCGATTCGCAGCATGGAGGAGCAGTTCTCCGGCGGCTGCACGGTCGAGATCGCGGCTTTCGACGCCTTCGCCGGGCTGCTCGCCGGCAACGAGGTGACGCAGGCCTTCGACCATGTGGTGTTCGACACGGCGCCGACCGGCCACACGCTGCGGCTGCTGTCCCTGCCGTCGGCGTGGAACGATTTCCTCGCGACCAACACGACGGGCAGTTCGTGCCTGGGTCCGCTGGCGGGCCTGGAGAAGAGCAAGGCAACCTACGCGGCGGCGGTGCGCTCGCTGGCCGACCGGCAGCTGACGACGGTGGTGCTTGTCGCCCGCCCGGAAGTCTCGGCGCTGAGAGAGGCGGATCGCACCCGCCACGAGTTGGCCGATCTCGGTGTTCGCAACCAGGTCCTTGCCCTGAACGGGCTCTACGAAGCAGCCTCGGACGATTCGGTCGCCCGCGCGATGTCGAGCCGCCATGCCAAGGCCGTGAAGCAGATGCCGGCTGGCCTGGCGGCGCTGCCACACAGCCAGACCGGGTTCATCCCTCGCGGGCTGGTCGGGTTGGCGTCGCTGCGGGCCTTCCTCCATCCTCAGAGCGAAGACCGCACGACGCCCGCTGTGTCATCGATCGACCGACTGCCCGATGGCCTGGCGACGATCGTCGACGACATTGAGGCCGCCGGTCACGGGCTTGTGATGACCATGGGCAAAGGCGGCGTCGGCAAGACCACGGTCGCTGCGGCTGTAGCGGTGGCGCTTGCCGAGCGCGGCCGCCGTGTGGTGCTCTCCACCACGGACCCGGCCGCGCACGTGTCCTGGGCCCTGGACGAGCAGGTGCCGAACTTGACCGTCGAGCGCATCGATCCCGTCGCCGAGGTCGAGCGTTATCGCAACGAGGTGATGGGCAAGGCCGGCGCCAGCCTGGACGCGCAGGCGCGGGCGATGCTGGACGAGGACCTTCGTTCGCCCTGCACCGAAGAGATCGCGGTGTTCCGCGCATTCGCGCAGTCGGTCGACAAGGCCCAGGACGCGTTCGTGGTGCTGGACACGGCGCCCACCGGCCACACCATCCTGCTGATGGATTCGGCCGAGGCCTACCACCGGGAGGTGAGCCGCACCCAGGGGGACTCGCCAGAGTCGGTGCGCAAGCTCCTGCCGCGCCTGCGCGATCCGTTCTTCACGCGCGTGCTCATCGTGACGCTGGCCGAGGCGACGCCCGTGCACGAGGCGGAACGCCTTCAGGCCGATCTGCATCGCGCCGGCATCGAGCCCTTCGCATGGGTCATCAACCAGAGCCTGCTGGCGAGCGGGACGCACGACCCGGTGTTGACGCAACGCGGCGCGTACGAGGCACCGTTCATCGCTCATGTGATGCAGATTGCTGCGAAACGATGCGCCCTGATCCCTTGGCAGGTCGAGGCACCGGTCGGGGAACTGGCGCTGAGCAGCTTGGCGACGCAGGTTCCGAATGACTTGAGGCGCGAATCGTGAAGGCGTTGCCGATCGGGGCGGATCTGGCCCTGCCCTCGGTGCCGGGAGACTTCACCTGACGCGCCAAGTCCGCTGATGGCCTCGTCAGCCCAGTGACTGACGCGGCTGCAAGGCAATGATGGCCATGCCCACCAGGCACACGGCACCGCCGATCAAGTCCCAGCGGGTCGGCATGACCCCATCCACGCGCCACAGCCAGACCAGGGCCACCACGACGTAGACACCGCCATAGGCCGCATAGGTGCGGCCAGCGGCGCTCGGGTGCCAGGTCAGCAACCAGGCGAAGACCGCGAGCGCGGCAGCGGCCGGCAGCAGCAGCCAACGCGGCCGACCTTGGGTCAGCACGAGCCACGGCAGGTAGCAGCCGATGATTTCGGCCAGCGCGGTGATGACGAAGAGTGCGGTGAGGCGGAAGAAGTCAAACATCAGTGGGCTCCGCGAACGTGGCGGTGGCCGGCCGGCTTGACGCCCTGCGCGGCGGCATTGTCCAGTTGATTCAGGATGCCGCACGCATTCATCGCATGCGGTGACTGGCAGCGCGCACGCAGCGCCTTCAGGGTCGATTCGAGCGACCGCAGTTCGCGGATGCGCTGGGCCACGTGCCCGATATGCGCGTCCAGGATGTTGTTGACCTCGCCGCAGTCATCGGGCGGGGCGTCCCGCAGGCGCAACAGCGCACGGATCTCATCGAGCGCCATATCCAGATTGCGGCAGTGGCGGATGAAGGCCAGGCGCTCGGCATGTGCGGTCGTGTACACCCGGTAGTTGTTGTCGCTGCGTTGGGCGGCAGGGATCAGGCCCTCGCGCTCGTAGAAGCGGATGGTTTCTACCGGTGTGCCCGTCGCCTCAGCCAGGTTTCCGATGCGCATGGAGTCCCCTCTTGCCGATGAAGGCTTGACCTTACACCGACTTCAGGGTTTTCAATGGCGACATCCAACAACAGGACATGATCGTGGATCGACCAGAAGCTGCTGCAGCGACACCGTCAACATCAGAGAACCAGGCATCTTGCTGCGGCTGCGGTACGACGACGCCAGCAGCGCCCGCGACACCTCCGGGTGCCAACTGGGTGCGATTTCGGGTGCCGACGATGGACTGCGCGTCCGAAGAGTCCGAGATCCGCCGAGCGGTGGAAGGCATTGCCGGGATCCGGGCGCTGACCTTCCAGCTCGGGCAACGCAGCCTGGCGCTGGATGCCCCTGGGCCAGCCGTGGAGCTGGCCGTGGCTGCCATGCGCAAGGCCGGCTTCGATCCACAGCCGCTGGCAGCGCCCCAGCCGGGTGCAACGCCCGGACACGCTGACGCGGATGACGGACACGACCATGGCGTCCAGCAGGCCAGCTACGGGCCACTGGGCATGGCCTTGGCTCTGGCCATCGTTGCCGAGCTGGTGGGCTACTTCGCGCCAGACACGCTGCTCTGGAAAGGCGCCGGCCTGGCGGTGGCCGCCGCCGCCATCTGGCTGGCGGGCTTCGACGTCTACAAGAAGGGTTTGATTGCGCTGCGGCACGGGCGCCTGAACATCAACGCCCTGATGACCGTGGCCGTCACCGGCGCCTTCGCCATCGGCCAATGGCCAGAGGCGGCGATGGTGATGGCCTTGTATGCCATCGCCGAAGCCATCGAAGCGCGTGCGGTCGACCGCGCCCGCAATGCCATCAAGGGCCTGCTGGCGATGGCACCGGAAGAAGCGGCCGTGCGCCAGGCCGATGGCAGCTGGTTGACCGTGCCCGTCGCCAGCGTGGCGCTGGACGCGGTGCTGCGCGTGCGGCCGGGTGAACGGGTGCCCATGGACGGCGTCCTGACGGCAGGCAGCACCAGCATCAACCAGGCCCCGGTCACCGGCGAGAGCATCCCGGTGGACAAGGCCGTGGGCGACCCGGTGTTTGCCGGCACCATCAACGACACCGGCAGCTTCGAGTTCCGCGTCACGGCGCTGGCCTCGAACTCGACCCTGGCACGCATCATCCACGCAGTCGAAGAGGCCCAAGGAACACGCGCGCCCACGCAGGGCTTTGTGGACCGCTTCGCGGCGGTCTACACGCCGGCGGTCTTCGTCATCGCGCTGGCCGTCGCCCTGCTCGGCCCCTGGCTGCTGGACTGGACCTGGATGCAGGGGGTCTACAAAGCCCTGGTGCTGCTGGTCATCGCCTGCCCCTGCGCGCTGGTGATTTCCACGCCGGTGACCATCGTCAGCGGCCTGGCGGCCGCGGCCCGGCGAGGCATCCTGATCAAGGGCGGGGTGTACCTGGAGGGTGCGCGCAAGCTCAAGGCCATCGCGCTGGACAAGACCGGCACGGTCACCGAGGGCAAGCCCAAGCTGGTGGCATGGCAAGTGCTCGACACCGCCGGAGCTGCGGGCGTTGACTCTGACACCGCAGAACACATGGCCGCGGTGCTGGCCGGCCACTCCGACCACCCGGTGTCGCGCGCGATCGCAGCCGGGCTACAGCCCAACAGCGTTCAGGCCCAGAGCTTCAAGGCCATTGCCGGGCGCGGCGTGCAGGCCGAGATCGCCGGAAAGACCTGGGTGCTTGGCAACCACCGCCTGATCGAGGAACGCGGCCAGTGCTCGCCGGCGCTGGAAGCGACGCTGCGCACGCATGAAGAAGCCGGCCGCACCGTCAGCCTGCTGGCCTGCGACACCGGCCCGGTAGCCCTGTTTGCGGTGGCTGACACCATCAAGGCATCTTCGCGGGAAGCAGTGGCCGAGTTGAAGGCATTGGGCATCACACCGGTGATGCTGACCGGCGACAACCAGGCCACGGCCACGGCCATTGCCCAGGAGGCTGGCATCACCGAAGTCCGGGGCAACCTGCTGCCGCAGGACAAGTTGGACGCCATCAAGACCCTGCAGGCGCAGCACGGCATGACGGCCATGACCGGCGACGGCATCAACGACGCGCCTGCGCTGGCCCAGTCGGACATCGGCGTGGCCATGGGTGCGGCCGGCACGGATACGGCGATGGAAGCGGCCGACGTGGTGGTGATGAACGACGACCTGCGGCGCATTGCCGAGACGGTGCGCCTGTCGAAGGCCACACACGCCATCCTGTGGCAGAACATCGCGCTGGCGCTGGGCATCAAGGCGGTGTTCCTGGTGCTGGCGGTGTTCGGCAATGCCTCGATGTGGATGGCCGTGTTCGCCGACATGGGCGCCAGCCTGCTGGTGGTGGTCAACGGGCTGCGTTTGCTGCAAGCCAGGGTGCAAGGCCGATGACGCCCGGCTCTCAACGCGCAATGGCCTTCGCTGCCGCCATGGCCGAAGCCAGGCATCACCTCGCTGCAGCGCAGCCGATGGCCGCGATGCCTTTGCTGCAGCGCGCCCATGTGCTCGGTCAGCGGGACATCGGCCTCCACCTGCGCGTGCACCTGCTGATGCTGCGTGCCGCCTGGGCACTGCGTGACGGCCGCGAACTCCGTGGGCAACTTCTGCGCCTGGTGCTCACACCCATCGGGCACCTGAGCGGCCGCCTGCCGTTGGGCAACATCGGCACATCCGACGTCAGCCCGTTCGAACCGATGGCCTTGCCGCCTGACATGGCGCATCTGCTGCACGACGACAAGCCCTGACAAGGGCTTGGCTGGCCCTGCGGCCGGCACCTCAGGACAGTCAGGCCCCCGAATTCGGTGACGGACTGCCCGCGCCTGGCGCGCGCAGCAAGGTCAAGCCGATCGATGTGACGCCATCTGCTGACCTCGCAAACGGCTGCCCGCCGTGCATGCGTGCGATCGCGGCGACGATGGCCAGGCCCAGCCCATGGTTCTGATGGGCGCCGCTGCGGGCCCGGTCACCACGGAAGAAGCGGTCGAAGAGCCGCGGCAGGTGCCCGGGTTCGATGGTGGTACCTTGGTTGACCACCACCACCCGCAGCGCCCCAGGGGCTGCCTCGGAAATGTCGATGCGGATGCTCGTCCCACGGTCGGCGTAGCGCGTGGCATTGGCCACCAGGTTGGACAGGGCGCGTTGCAGCAGCGGCAGGTCGAACTCTCCGGCGGCGTCACCGACCACCTCGACCTGGAGACCGGCCTCGTCCAACGCGGCATCGTGGTATTCCGCCACCCGCTGCGCCAACGCAGCCAGGCTGGCCGTGGCCACACGGCGGGCCGAGCTGCCCCGATCAGACTGGGACAAGAACAGCATGTCCTGCACGATGCCCGCGAGGCGCTGCAATTCCTCCAGGTTCGAGCCGAGCACCTCACGCAGCTCATCGGCACCACGGGCCTTGCGCAAGGCCAGCTCCGTGCTGCCGATCAAGGTGGCGAGCGGGGTGCACAGTTCATGGGCGACATCGGCATTGAAGCCCTCCAGCTGCTCATAGGCCAGCGACAGCCGACCCAGCAGGTCGTTGAACTGCGCAATCAGCGGTTCGAGCTCCTCGGCCTGGCCGGAACCATCCAGGCGCCGATGCAAGGTGTCGGCCGCCAGCCTGCGTGTCTGCTCCACCAGCTCACGCACCGGGCGCAAGCCCAGGCGTACCAAAACAAAGCCACCGGCCGAACCCAAGGCGGCCCCGGCCAGCGCGGCCGCCAACAACGTGAATGCCAACCGGCGCAGCAATTGATGGTCTTCGTCGGTGTCCAGCGTCAGGATGGCAGTCAGTGGCAGCGGCGCGGTGGCCAGCGCAGCCACTTCAAAATGGGCTTGGCGCAAATTGCTCGATGCGACCCCGCCGGTGCGCTGGTAGTAAACGCTGCCATCCGGCCTCTGCAGCAAAAGGCTCAGTTCCTGGTGACCGATGAAAAAATCATCCAGCTTGTGGGTCAACACGGCCGGGTCATCACGCGAAGCTGGCTCGGTCAGCAGGTGCCGCACCTGAGCCTGTTTCTGCGCGAGAGACTCAGATTGCCTGGCCTCGAAGTTCATGTGCGTGACAGCGTAGACCGCCACGCAAACCACTGAGAGGCCCGTCAAGCTCTGCAGTGCCAGCCAGATCGACAACCGTCGACCTAGCGAGCCGACACGGCTTCTGCTCATTCGTCGCGCGCCTCCAGAACGTAGCCCATGCCACGCGCCGTGTGCAGCAAGGGGCGCTCGAAGGGCGCATCGAGCTTGCCGCGCAATCTGCGCACCGCCACGTCGATGACGTTGGTGGCGCTGTCGAAATTGATGTCCCACACCTGCTCGGCAATCTCGGTGCGGGACAGCACCTCCCCCTGGCGGCGCAGCAGCAGCGTCAACAGCACGAACTCCTTGGCCGTGAGATCGAGCCTTCTGCCAGCCCGGGTGGCCTTGCGCCGAACAAGGTCCAGCTCCAGGTCGGCCAGGCCAAGGACTGTTGCCCCCTCAGGTTCGCGCGTTGGGCGCGCTCGGCGCAGCAGCACCTGTATCCGCGCCACGAGTTCGGAGAACGCAAACGGCTTGAGCAGGTAGTCGTCGGCCCCGGCTTGCAAGCCCTTGACGCGGTCTTCCACACGCTGGCGAGCGGTGAGCATCAGCACGGGGGTCTGCTTGCTCTGCCGCAAGGCCGCCAGCACGCCCAGACCGTCGATGCCGGGCAGCATGCTGTCCAGCACGATCAGGTCGTGGCTGCCTTGCATCGCCAGATGCAGGCCATCGACGCCGTTGTGCGCCAGCTCCACGACATAGCCCTCTTCGCCCAGCCCCTTGCGCAGGTACTCGGCCAGCTTGATCTCGTCTTCGACCACCAGGAGTTTCATGTTCCTCACGCCTTCAACTGGAGCGGCCTGAACATGGCCGTTCTGTCATGTGTTGGTCCCATCTCTGTTGGGGGCGAATTTCTACAGTCATGTCCATGCCCTCAGGCATGCCGCGACACAAGGTCGACGGCCACTTCACAAAGGAATCAGGACCATGAACATCCGCAAACACGCCGCTCTCTCCGTTGTTGCTCTGGCCATGGGTCTGCCCATGGTTGCGCAGGCCAATTCGCTGTACCACCCAGCCTCGAATGAGAGGGGCTACACCGAGCATCCCGACCACTGGAAGAGCACGAAAACGCGCGCTGAGGTGCTGGCCGAGATCGAGGCTGCGCGCAAGGACGGCACCCTGGCGCTGATTCAGCGCAACGCACCGCTGCCGCAAAAGGCCATCGGCCCCGCGAAGACCCGCCAGCAGGTGATCGACGAGATGCTCAATGAGCCCGCCGAAGAGCGCCGTGCTCGCCTGGCGCTTCAGACCGGCGGCTGATACACCGTCTGTCTTCACCCGCCGCGCGGGCCACCAGACACTGGTGGCCCGCGTTTGCTTTTGGTTTTGCCGACGCCTCGACGGCCGGTGGCCAATCGCTTGCCCAGCGTTTGACTGTAGGCAAGCTTGGGCGGGATCGTGGGTGGAGGATGCGCCTTCCGCCATCGCCGCCACAGCGCGAAGAGCGCAATGGCCACGAGCACGACGACAATCCAGATCCACAGCATGAGCTGCGCGATGTCCGCATCCGGAATCTGCTTTCGCATCGCAGGCAGATTGTCAAATCAGCCGATATCGGCCACCAGCCGCAACCCCAAAGCGCGCGCACGCGATTCCGCGGGGTTGCCGCTCTCCAGCCGGTAGCTGCTACCCCACGACCAGACCGAGCCGATCAGTTCAACGAACACCACCTCGCCTGCCTTGCCGGTGATGTCCAGGGCCGCGCGACCTTCGTCCCACTCCGCCACCATCTGGTGTGCGCCGGGCTTGAGGCGCAGCCGCACGAACGACTCGGGCACCGTGGCGACGGCCGGGTCACGGTCCACTGTCAGCCGCACCACATTCCTGGCATCCCCCCAGCGCTTGCGCACGACGTAGACGGTGAGCAAGCCCGGTGTGGCTTCAAACCGCTTGGCCTCTGCCTCGACCTGCTGCGACGGGATCGGCGCGGTCGTGCAGGTGAGCTTGCGGCTGAGCGACCTGCCGACGGCATAGCAGTAGGTGCCATCTGCGTTTGCGGGGCGCACGGGCTTGCTCATGCAGCCTGCCAAAGGAACCAACCCGACTGCCAACAGGCCGGTGAGCAAGCTTCTGCGATGGACAAGACGGGGTTGGTTCATGGCATCTCCCGTTACTTCAGCGCGAAGCGCACCGTGCCGGCGGGCTTGCCGCCGATGGTGACGACGGCGACGGCCTTGGTTCCGGGCCCGACCTTGAAGCTGCCGGTGGCTTCCAGCTTGTCACCCGCCGGCTTCAGCTCGACCTCTTGCTTCTCGGTGCCGTTCAGCAAGGTCAGCTTGGCGCTGGCCTTGGCCACATCGGCAGGCTTGCCGTGGTCGCGCAGGTGCAGCTGGATGGCGGCGGGCTTGGCCACCAGCTCATAGTCCATGTCCTTGACCTCGACGACCACGCCGCCGTGCATGGGCTTGTGTTCGTGGCTGTGGTCACCAGCGGCAAATGCTGAGCCGGCCAGGCTCAGTGCCAGGGCGGCGAGGAGGGCTTGCTTGTTCATGGGAGTCCTTTCGAGAGAGTACGTTGGGGAGAAACGGGGTGGCGGGCGAACTCGCCACCAGAGGGATCAAAGGGCCTCGGCGTCCTTGCTGTCCATCAGCGCTGCGGCCGGTTTGCGGCCAAAGAGCCAGAACATCGCGGGCGTCAGGAAGGTGTCGAGCAGGGTGGAGCTGATCAGGCCGGAGAAGATCACCACGGCCACCGGATGCAGCACCTCGGTGCCCGGCTGCTCGGCTTCGAACAGCAGCGGCGCCAGCGCAAAGGCCGTCACCAGCGCCGTCATCAACACCGGGCTCAGCCGTTCCAGCGAGCCGCGCATGATCATCTTGTGGTCGAAGTTCTCACCCTCGAATCGCATCAGGTTGATGTAGTGGCTGACCTTCAGGATGCCGTTGCGCACCGAGATGCCGGCCAGGGTGATGAAGCCCACCAGCGCGGCCACGCTCAGCGGCTGGCCCGACAGCCACAGGCCGATGACCGCGCCCACCAGCGCCAGCGGGATGTTCACCATGATCAGCGCGGCCAGCACGCCCGACTTGTACCTGCTGAACAGCACCACGAACATCAGCGTCAGCGACACGATGCTCAGCAGGCCGACCAGGCGCGAGGCTTCCTCCTGCGCCTGGAACTGGCCGCCCAGGGTGATGAAGTAACCCTCGGGCAGCTTGGTGTCGGCCACCACGGCGCGGATGTCGGCCACGATCTCTGACAGGGCCCGGCCCGAGGCATTGGCCGACAGCACGATGCGCCGCTTGCCATCGTCACGGCTGATCTGGTTGGGGCCGTCACCGTCTTCGATGGTGGCGATCTTCGACAGCGGGATGCGGCCGCTCGGCGTCTCGATCAGGATCTTGCCCAGGCCTTCCACCGAGCGCGCCGATTCCGGCACACGCACCACCAGCGCAAACCGCCGGCTGCCCTCGACGATCTGCGTGACCTTCTCACCTTCGACCAGGTTCTGCAGCGTGGCCAGCACCTGGGGCGCGGGCACGCCGTACTGGGCAGCAGCGGCATAGTCCACCCGCACCTTGATCTGCGGCGCCAGCACCTGCTTCTCAATCTGCAGGTCGGCGACGCCCGGGATGGCAGCCAACTTGGCGCGCAACACGTCAGCCTGGCCACGCAAGGCGTCCAGATCCTCGCCGAAGATCTTGATCGCAATTTGCGAGCGCACACCCGAGAGCATGTGGTCGATGCGGTGCGAGATGGGCTGGCCGATCTCCAGCGCAGCCGGCATGTTGACCAGGCGGGCGCGAATGTCGGCCTTGATCTCGTCCATGGTCCGCGTGAGCTCGGCCGTGGGTTTGAGGCCCACGTCCAGCTCGCTGACGTGCACCCCTTCGGCATGCTCGTCCAGCTCGGCGCGGCCGCTGCGCCGACCGACGTGCGTGACCTCGGGCACCTGGCGCACCAGCACTTCGGCCTGGCGAGCCAGGGCCGAGGTTTCGGCGAGGGTGACGCCGGGGTTCAGGCGCAGGCCGATCAGCAGCGTGCCTTCGTTGAAGGGCGGCAGGAAGGTGGTGGGGAAAAACGGCACCGC
>JAFLDI010000370.1 GCA_017302485.1 Burkholderiales bacterium
TGGCAGGGCTGTATGGGTTTCATGACGCGAAGAGTTTCTGAGCCTCGAATATATTGGGCCGGGTATCGCCGTCCTCGCAAGATTGAAGCACAAACTTACTGGCGATCGGGATAACCCGAATGGGCAATTTCTGGTGGGGGGGGGGTATCTTGAGTGTTCCTTTATAGGGGAGGACTCATGAATAAATACGCTGGCATGGTGCTGGTCTGTTCGTTGGCAATGGGGGGCGCGCAGGCGGGTGAACTGGGCGCCAAGGCGTCACCGCCGGAAGCGGGTGTGCTTCACACTGCAGCACCAACCTTGAAGCTAATGAGCCGTGCGTCAGGAATCCGAGTGAAATCGGTGATTCTTCGAGATGCACGTGCGCGAAGTGAAAAGCCGGTGAAACCAGACAGTCCAACGGCGATGTCAGAGGGCGGCCTGTGCATGCCTGAATCCAATCAAGTGTGTCCGGTTCCTGAAGACGATCCGTGGCTGCAGATCAATTGGTACTTTGATTACTTCAATGATGCCATGTCGCGCTGGGAAGTTGCGGAGGTTCGGCAGGAGCTTAAGAGAGTCGAGGTCACCGCAACCAAGCCTAATTGCAACTTTACCGTTGTAGGGCCTTGGGCTTCGATGGACTCGACCGACTGCAATGTGATTTCTGATGTCCAGGGAATGGATGGTCAAGACAAGGAAGCCCTGCTTGCTGCAGCACATCAGATTACGGAAGCGGCTGGCGTGTTGTTTCCAGACTATCGGCTGCCAAAGAAGTTAGACATTTGCGCAATGGCGTCAGGAACCTTTGCTTCGGATGCTCAGTATTTGCAAGCCACCAGAGCAATTGAATCAGCTGCCGGTGACAACTGGCGCAATGGTGACACTGCCGAAGTTCGGTACTCGGATGGCGCTGTGTACACGTTTAGAATCTCACGCCTGGGTAATGGTCGCCTATTGGCCGAAAATCCCACAGCCGGTGGAGGTTCAAGTCCTAAGTGCTAGTGCGCGGCGCTTGGGTGACAGGAGGCGAACGGGTGCCTATTCGTTTGGGGGAGGCGTTGCGAAGCCCTGGAAAACTGCTCTTCAGTCTTGGCTTGCTAGCACTGCTTGCACTGATCGGGGCATATCTGATTGCTTCGCCAAGTGAAGAAGTATCGCTTGAGCCTCTACGCCCGGTTAGCACGTCAACGGGGGCAGAGAGAGGCTCGAAGTCTGCCTCCGCATTTGATAGGCTACCGACAAACATTGAGAGTTCGCAAACGGCTGATGCTGCTAGTGGAGCTCCCAAGGAAGCGAGCACGGACCAAAAACTCAATCTCGCCAATTCCACCAGTCCGTATGGCCAGTTGATGGTTTTGCATGCCCGAGCAGGTCCAGGCGACTACGCACTGGTAAGTTGGTACGTCAATGAATGCGCCAAGGCGGGGCAGGCGGCAAACTATGCCGTGTCAGACGGTCTTCTGAGTGGAAACATATCTGTGCCTCCAATCCCGCCATCGAGGGGCAAGCTAATAACTCCGCAACCAGCAGTGACGTCCGAGGTCCACGCTCAGCGGGTGGCAGCCTTACAAGAAATAAACCGGAGATGTGGAAGGGACTTAGTTGCGGTCATGGATCCGCATCCAGGCGACAAGCATGCAAAGCTCTTATCTCGTTGGAACGAAATCGAGCGAACCGAACCAAGCCCGGCGCAGCTGCTGGATGCTCACGCGGCGCAAGGTGCGCCGGTTACGGATTACGTGCTCCAGTTGGAGACCATCAAGCGGCACGCCGGGGAGTTTTCCGCCTTTACCAGCGAGAACCAACTCGAAGGTCTGTTGGAACTGGCAGCCTATTCCGCACAGTGGAACCCAGCAGCGCCTGGCGCCAGCTTGCGTGCTCTCAGGGAATGCGTCAGCTTGGGCAGGTGTGGCCAAAAGCCAGAGGAACTCGACCTCACCTTTTACGACCTGCCGCCTGGTAGTCCGCAGCATGCCAAAGCGATTGAGATGATTCCTCGCGTGCGAGAACTGATGCGCCTGTGAAGGGCGGAATGGCTCATGCGCCTCTTCAAGCGCAAACGATCACCCCCTCGCTCACCAATTCCTCGAACAAAGCCGACACCGCCGCCCCGCTCATGGCGTAGGGGTCCAGCTTCGCCACCTCGCTGTACTTGAGCAGCAGTGCCGGATTCAGGCGCTGCAGGCTGACCTGGCCCATGCTCCAGCCGGCGAAGCGGCGTTCGCTGATCTCCGTGTAGGCGAGCAGGGTCACATCCTTGTGGCGCGGGTCGCTGACGATCTGGTTGTAGAGCCGGTTCACCGCCGCGCGGCCGCCTTCCAAGACCTGCACGAACACGCCTTCGGAATGGCACAGCAGGCCGGTCACGCCCAACTCGGCATTGCGCGCTCGGCTCTGGCGCACGATGGCGGCGAACTCGGCCTCGGTGGCCGTGCTGTGGCTGGCGTAAAGCAGTCGTACCAACATGGTCAGTTCCCGCCGGGCCGCCCCAAGGGCACTGCGGCCCCCTCGGGGGGTACCGAACGGAGTGAGGTCGGGGGCATCATTGTCAAGCCTCGTTCTTCTTGGTGAGCAGCGACAGGAACTCGCGGCGCAGATTGGGGTCCTTGAGAAAGGCGCCGCGCATCACGGAGTTGGTCATCTTGGAATCCACGTCCTTGACGCCGCGCCAGGCCATGCAGAAGTGGTCGGCCTCCATGACGAGGGCCAGGCCGTCGGGGCGCACGCGTTGCTGCAGCTCGTCGGCCAGCATGGTCACGGCCTCTTCCTGGATCTGCGGGCGGCTCATCACCCAGTCGGCCAGGCGCACGTACTTGGACAGGCCGATGAGGTTGGAGTGCTCATTGGGCAGCAGGCCGATCCACAGCCGCCCGAGGATGGGGCAGAGGTGGTGCGAGCAGGCGCTGCGCACGGTGATGGGGCCGACGATCATCAGCTCGTTGAGGCGGCTGACGTTGGGGAACTCGGTGACCGAGGGCGCCGCCTGGTAGCGGCCGGCGAAGACCTCGCGCACGAACATCTTGGCCACGCGTTTGGCGGTGTCCTGGGTGTTGTGGTCGCTGTCCGTGTCGATGACCAGCGCCCGCAGCACTTCCTGCAGCTTGGACTGCACCTCGGCCTGCAGGGCGTCCAGCTCGCCGGGTTCGATGAAGGCGGCGATGTTGTCGTTGGCGTGGTGGCGGCAGCCGGCGCTGACGAGCCGGTAGCGGATGCGCTCGGACACCGACGCGTCAGCGGCCGGCATCGCCGGGGGATGAGCTTCTTTCATGCGGGCATTCTGCGCCGCTTGACCTGGGGCAAGGTGCCCCTGGGGGCTTCGGCCCACCATGCAAGGCATGGACAAGCGCCGCATCCTCATCCTGCAGGGCCATCCGGATGGCCGCCAGCGCCACCTCTGCCACCAGCTGGCCGACGCCTACCGGGAAGGCGCGGAGGGTGCCGGACACGCCTGCCGCGAAGTCGAGGCGACAGCACTGGACTTCCCGCTGCTGCGCGACACGAGCGCCTGGCAAAAGGGCGAGGGCCTGCCCCCGGCGCTGGAGCCGGCGCGAGACGCGCTGCTCTGGTGCGACCACCTGGTGCTGGTCTTCCCGCTCTGGCTGGGCGACATGCCGGCGGTGCTGAAGGGCCTGCTGGAACAACTGGCGCGGCCGGGCATCGCCTTCAAGGCGGACAGCCGCAATCCCTTCAGCGCGAAGGCCCTGGGCGGCCGCTCGGCGCGCGTCATCGTCACCATGGGCATGCCGGCGCTGGTGTACCGCTTCATCTACCGCGCGCATTCGGTGCGTTCGCTGGAACGCAACATCCTCGGCTTCGTGGGCTTCTCGCCGGTGCATGAAACGCTGATTGGTGGCGTGGACCAGCTTGGCGACAAGGGCGT